>JAKLEF010000266.1 GCA_022703195.1 Candidatus Fermentibacterota bacterium
CATCCTCCTGGCGAACTCGCGGAAGGAGTTGTGCCAGAGCGTCAGGCACAGGGTCGCCGCGGGGAATGAGAAGAGGAGGACGGAGCGGGAGAAGTTGAGCTCCTTCACCGCGAAGCTCAGGGCGAATGTGATCACCACCGCGGTGAAGGTGGACTTCATGATGCCGGCGAGCTCGTCGATCTGGGCGAGCCCCCAGTTCTTCCTGTAGGCCCCGAAGGCCTGGAGGAGGATGACTGATACCAGCCCCATGAGCGCACCGGAGACAAGGTAGTGCATCGCGGAGAGCCGGAAGTCGCGGGAACGGCCGAAGGTCTGCTCGATGAAGCCGGCGAGCGCCTCGTGCCTCAGCCAGAACCCGAGCATGTAGACGCCGATCACCAGGACCAAGTCGCCGGCCGCCATCAGCAGGGCGTTGATCCAATCCGGCCTTCTGTTCATCGAACTCCCGGGCGTCTTCCGGAAAGCGCCCCGTGATGGTCCGAATAGAATCTAAGCATGCTCGCGAGGTGCAGCAAAAGAGCTTTTCCGGGCCTCCCTGCGCTCTCGCGCCGGGAGACGTGCTCCATCAGGGCGCCCGGTACGAGCCAGACCTGCGAACCCGATTCCCAGGCCCTCCAGCAGAGGTCTACATCCTCGAAGTAGAGGAAGTACCGCGGCGACATGAGCCCGAACCGCTCCCTGCCGGCAGCCGTGACCCACATGGCCGCCCCCACGATCCAGTCGACCGGCGACGGACGGTCGGCCGGAGGCGGCAGATGCCTGGCGATGGCGGCCCTTCCGGCGGGAGTCGCGCCCCATGGCGTTCTCCGGGCGAGTATCGAGGCCGGGTCGGGGAAGCTCCTGGCCGAATGCTGGATCAGGCCGTCCGGGGAAAGCAGGCGGGGGCCTGCTATCCCCACTCCCGGGTGCGAACCGCAGAATTCGGACAGGGCCGAGATCGACCCGGGCCTGGCGATGACGTCTGGGTTCAGGAGGAGCACGGGGCCGTGGCCGCAGAGGCCGGCCGCGATGCCGTTCGCCCTTGCCAGGCCGAGGTTCCTGTCCGATCCGACCGCCCTCACGCCCCGGAATCCGCGGGCAATGGCGAAAGATCCGTCCGACGAGGCGTTGTCGAACACCACTATCGCCTGCGGGGCATCGTCGCCGGTCAGGTCGAGGAGCGATCGGAGGCAGCGCCCCAGGGTGCCGGAGCTGTTATACGTCGTGATGATGACCGATACTTCGGCTGGCATATCTCCCGGAGGGTCGCGGGCGGGGCAAAAAGGAAGGGAGGGGCGGTCACCCGCCCCTCCCGGGCAGCCGGTCTAGCGCTTCTTGCCCTTCTTGGGGCCCTTCTCGATGAGCTCCTTCAGGGTCTTGCCAGCCTTGAAGTGCGGTACCCTCTTAGCCGGATAGGTCTTCTTGGCGTGGGTCTTGGGATCGACACCAACCCTCTGGGCCCGGAGCTTGTTCGAGAAAGTCCCGAAGCCGACCAGGCTGATCTTGGCGTCGTCCGCCTTCAGAGTCTCCATGATTCCGCCGAGGAACGCGTCAACGGCACCACCAGCCTGCTTCTTGGTCAGGCCGGTCTTCCCCGCGACGTGCGCTACCAGATCCTTCTTGGTCATGAAGTCACCCCCTTTCCACGACCATAGTCCGAGTGTAGATCAACGAAAGCCCCGTGTCAAGCGTGCATCTCATGCGGGGAAGTCGATCTGTGGACCATCCCTGAGCGCATTAAGCAAATAAACCAATGTAACAGTAAGTAAAAAGCACATAACGGCGTTCTGCCACAAAACCAGTTCTTGCAGTCCGATGGACATCCGCGGTTCCGACCTGCCGGGTCATGGGCCCTTGAAGAGTTCGCGGGGCGTGGCCGGACGGAGGAACGGCTAGAAGTTGGTGACGTGCTGTTCTATCTTGATGTCGGGGAGCTCGGTGATGTTTATCCTGAAGTAGAAGCCCGTGTCCGTGTCGGAGATCTGCCTCACGAAGAGCGCCTCCCAGCAGTGGAGATCGCGCCTGAGCGTGTAGCTCTGGTTGATGAAGTCACCCTCCGCCGCATCGTAGTATGCCGTGTAGTCCACCGACCACGCCGGCGTCAGCTCGAGGGAGGCAGAGGCCCTGACCTTGCTCAGGTCGTCCGATCCGTCCATGCCCATCCGGTAGTGGTGGGAGAGGGTGAGCCGCCACGGGAGCCCGTCGAATGCTGCGGAGTCGGGGACGAGGGTCCTGTCGTTGCCAGCGAGCTGGAGGGATGTCGTGAACCCCAGATCGTCGAGTTCCCCGTCGTACATGTCCCAGGAGGCGTCGGCGCGGAAGCTGGCGATCGCCAGCGGGGTGAGCTCAAGCGAAGCCGAGAGCGGCGAGAACCGCCTGCCAGTGCTGTCCGGATCGAGGTCGAGCGAGGTGGAGACGTCCAGCGAGGCGAGATCCAGTTTCTCGAGCTCCCCGCGGGCCTCCCTCTTGGCCGAGAGGCTCTGGAACAGCCCGAACTGGACGGTGCCACCGCTGCCTGGCAGCGAGAGGTCGGAGAAAGAGTAGAACCTGGATGCGGCGGAGTCCGACGGCTCGATAGAGAGCCCGCCATCGGCGCCTGTGATGTAGCTCGAAGGCTCCCAGCCCACGATGACCCTCGGGGTTATGGTATGCCTGAAGGCCGAGAAGCCCAGGCCCCCCCCCTGGAATGTCCCGTACAGGTCGGTCGTGAAGCCCAGACTGCCTTCGCCCGCACCCCACCAGGGGAGGCTGCCCCCCTCCCTGTCCCTGTCGTAGACGGT
>JAKLEF010000267.1 GCA_022703195.1 Candidatus Fermentibacterota bacterium
GCCGATTTCGAAGTGGTGGACGAATGAGCGTGACCGGCGACCCCAGGAGATCCCAGTCCAGGCACCGGCGAGAGGCGTCGTACTCGCGCAGGCGGCAGCATCAGCCGCCCCCCCCGGAGACTGAAGCACCGGGCTCCGCCGGAGCGGGAGACGAGGTGCCGGCCGAGGATCAGGCCGCTGTCGAGGCCGCCGCCGAAACCGAGCTGTCAGGCGAGATCGAGGCGCTGCGCGAACAGAACCTCAGGCTGCAGGCCGAATTCGACAACTACAGGAAGAGGCAGGCGAGGGACTTCCACAGGCTCTGCTCCCAGGGCAGGAAGGACCTGATCGTGAGCCTGCTCGACATACTCGACGATCTCGACCTCGCGAGGGATCACAGCGCGAGCGGCACCCCGGCGTCCGATACGGTTGCCGGACTGCTCCAGATCGCGTCGAAGCTCGAGGCTCTGCTCGGCCGCGAGGGCCTGGAGGCCCTTCCGCTCGCCCCTCTCGATCCCTTCGATCCCACGCAGCACGAGGCGGTCTTCGCCGAGGATGTCGAGGGCATCGAGCAGGACATCGTACTCGAGATCCTGAGGAAGGGATACACAATCGACGGAGAGCTTGTGAGGGCGGCCATGGTCAAGGTCGGCAGAGCCGGCAGGGCCGTCGGCGGGGACGCGGAGCAGGATTGACGGACGGCAGGGATCTCTACGCGATCCTCGGCGTTGGCGAGAAGGCCACCGAGGACGAGATAAAGAAGGCCTACAGGAAGCTGGCCCGGAAGTACCACCCCGATGCCAACCAGGGCGACAGGCGCGCCGAGGAGAAGTTCAAGGAGATCTCCGACGCCTATGACGTTCTCCGCGACAGCGAGAAGCGGGCAAGATACGACGACCTGCGCAGCGGAAGGGCCTTCTTCGGCGATGCGGGCGCGGCCGGCGGGGAATCCTACGACATGGGCGGCGGAGGCTTCGGAGGATTCGAGGATCTCCTCAGCACCCTGTTCGGGGGGGGCAGACCCAGGCCGTCAGCCAGGCAGGCCCCTTCGGGCGAAGTCGTCATCCCGTTCGCCACTGCCGCGCGGGGGGGCGTCGTCGACGCCGTGGTCAGGGTCGAGAGGCCCTGCCCGGCCTGCGGCGGGGCGGGCGGCACTGGGGAGAAGACCTGTCCGACCTGCAAGGGCAGCGGCACGAGGACCGAGAAGCGCGGAGCCTTCAGCACGATGCACGCGTGCACCGGCTGCGGGGGCACGGGCCGGGTCCTCACGGCGAAGTGCGGCTCCTGCAGCGGCACGGGAAGGGCGTCCTCGAACCAGCGCATGTCGATCGACGTGCCTCCGGGCTCGTCCGACGGCGATCTGCTGAGGCTCAGGCAGCCCGACGGCTCGTCGGCCATCATCAGGCTGAGGGTCAGTCCCGACAGGTTCCTCCGCCGCGAAGGGCTGGACATACACTGCTCGGTGACGGTCACCGCCCCGAGGGCAGCCCTGGGCACCACGATGACGGTGCGGACCCTGGACGGCAGGATCCGCCTCAGGATCCCGCCCGGCACCCAGCCCGGCACCATCCTGAGGATCCCCGGGAAGGGGGTGCCGCACGGCTCGTCGCGCGGCGACCAGTACGTCCGGGTCGAGGTCTCCGTGCCCGTGCCCGCGAACGACGATGAGCGCCGCCTCTGGGAACAGCTCCAGTCGCTCGAGGGTATACGGAGGCAGCACGGGAGCGAATGAAAACCCGGAGGAAACGGCGATGACACTTTCCAGAAGCATTGTCTCCGCGCTGCTCCTCATCTCCGCCTCGGCCTGCAGGGGCCAGGCGGAGCCCGGAGCCATGGCGGCGGCCGATCCGGCTGGAGCGCCCGGATCGGCGCCGGTCACAGATCCCGGGGCGCTCAGCGAGGCATTCTGCGAGATCGCCTCGTCTGCGGGGCCCTCGGTTGTGACGATCACATCGCGAAGCGTCGAGAAGGCCGTGTTCCCCGACTTCCAGTCCATGCCATCCCCGTTCGGGATCGATCCGTGGTTCGGCTTCCCGGGCATGCAGGAGAGGGAGTACGTCAGGGAGGGCCTCGGAAGCGGCGTTATCATAGATCCCCGGGGCTTCATCGCGACGAACAACCACGTCGTCGAAGGAGCCGACGAACTCGAGGTCATCCTGGCCGACGGGTCGCGGTTCCCCGCGGTCCTGACGGGAACCGACCCCAGGACCGATCTGGCGGTCGTGAAGATCGACCCTGGCCAGATCCCTCTCACGGCCCTGCCCCTGGGGGACGCCGGTGATCTGAGGGTGGGGCAGATCGTGCTCGCGGTGGGATCGCCGTTCGCGCTCAGTTCGTCCGTCACCCAGGGCATCATCAGCTACATAGGGCGCACGGGCGTGGGGCTGACCGACTACGAGGACTTCATCCAGACCGACGCAGCCATCAATCCGGGCAACAGCGGCGGGGCGCTGGTGAACCTCGACGGCGAACTGGTGGGGATCAACACTGCCATCGCGAGCCGCACCGGGGGATACGACGGCATAGGTTTCGCCATCCCCGTCGACATCGTGGATATGGTTACGTCCGAGATCATGGAGCAGGGCTCCGTCTCGCGGGGATGGCTCGGGGTGATGATCCAGGACGTCACGGCCGGCTTCGAGGAGGAGTTCGGCGAGGACAGCGGCGTGATAGTGTCGGAGGTGGCGCCGGGCAGTCCTGCCGCCGAGGCGGGCCTCCGCGTCGGCGACGTGATCGTCGGGCTCGATGGAGAGCAAGTCGAGTCGGTCACCGGTTTCAG
>JAKLEF010000268.1 GCA_022703195.1 Candidatus Fermentibacterota bacterium
GCTCAAGATCGACTGCGGCGAGGTCCGCACCATCGTGGCGGGCATCCTGCAGAACTACAAGCCCGAGGAGATGGTGGGACGCGACATCGTGGTCGTCGTGAACCTCAAGCCCACGAAGCTCATGGGCGTCGAGAGCCGGGGGATGCTGCTGGCCACCGACACCGAGGACGGCGGCCTTGCCCTCGTGGGGTTCGACAAGGACGCCGCTCCGGGGGCGAAGGTGCGGTAATTTCTCCCCGGAGTTCCTCCCGCCCGGGAGGCCGCGTAGCACTTCGGCCGTAAGCGGCGGCGAAGCCATCGCTGCCTCACATCACGAATGCCTCGCCCGAGTCGGACCATGGAAACGTTCAAGGACATCCTGGCCTTTCTCGACGCCCCCCTGATCACGCTGGGGCAGTCATCCGTCACGATCTGGAACCTGATCGTTGCGGTATCCGTCCTGATCCTCCTGGGGACCCTGACCTCGAAGCTCAATCGGCTGGTCATCTACCGGCTCATGTCCAAGAGCGACATCCAACTCGGCGTCCGCGTCGCCGTGGCGTCCCTGGTGCGGTACGTCGTGCTCGGCATCGCCTTTATCGTCGTGCTGCAGTTCATGGGCATCGACATGACGAGCCTCGCCCTCCTGTTCGGGGCTCTCGGCGTGGGCATCGGGTTCGGCCTCCAGAACATCACGAACAATTTCGTCAGCGGCCTCATCATCCTCCTCGAGAGGCCGATCAAGGTGGGGGACCGCATCGAGATGGGCGGCGTGTCGGGCGATGTGACGAACATCTCCATGCGGGCCACGACGATCCGCACCAACGACAACATCTCCATGATCGTCCCCAACTCCGATTTCATCACCTCCACGGTGATCAACTGGAGCCACACGGACCGCAACGTCCGATTCAACTTTCCCGTGTCGGTCTCCTATCGGGAGGACCCCGAGCGGGTTCGCGGGCTGCTCCTCGAGGTGGCCCGCGAGAACAAGGGGGTGCTCGTGACCCCCTCGCCCGACGTGCTGTTCAAGGAATACGCAGACAGCGCCATCGTGTTGAACCTCCGGGTGTGGACCCGGGACTACATCGACCGCCCCGGGGTCCTCAAGAGCCAGCTCTACTATGCGATCTTCCGGAGATTCCGGGAGCAGGGTGTGGAGATCCCCTATCCCCAGCGGGATGTGCACATCAAGGATCTGCCCGGCGGCACACTGACCGGCGCCCCGGCGGGGGGGGGAACCCCCGAGGGGCTCGGGAGAGGGCCCGCGCCATTCGACGGAGGCGAGCGCTGACAAACGAACAGATTCTCATCCTGGTCATCCTGGCGGCCACTGTGGCGATGTTCCTGTGGGGCCGCTGGCGTCATGACATGGTAGCGGGCGGGGCTCTTCTGGCCTGTGTCGCTGCCGGGCTGGTGACGCCTGCGAATGCCTTCCTGGGGTTCGGACACCCCGCCGTGATCACGGTGGCCTGCGTGCTGGTGCTGAGCAAGGGGCTTGAGAACTCGGGCGCTGTGGACGCCCTCATGCGCCATATCATACCGTCATCGGCAGGGCTTACACTGACCGTTGCGGCGCTGGCCGCCATGGCCGCCGTGCTCTCGGGCTTCATGAACAACGTGGGCGCCCTGGCATTGCTCATGCCCGTGGCGTTGCAGGTCGCGGCGCGCCGGGGGTTCCCCCCGGGACGGGTCCTGATGCCCCTCGCCTTCGCATCCATCCTGGGCGGCATGACCACCATGGTCGGGACGCCCCCCAACCTGATCGTTTCCGGTTTCCGTGCGCAGAACGGCATGGGCAGCTTCACCATGTTCGACTTCACGCCCGTGGGCATCGCGGTGGCCGCCGCCGGGGTTGTCTTCGTGGCGCTCATCGGCTGGCGGCTGGTCCCAGTGCGGAAACAGGCCGGGCTCGAGGGGTTCGACACCGAGGCCTACCTCACCGAGGCCCGGGTCCTGGAGGGCAGCAAGGCGGTGGGCCTGTCCCTGCGCGCAGTCGAGGAGGTGCTGGACAAGGCGGGCGCCCAGGTCGTCGGGATGGTGCGCAACGACGTGCGCCTCACCGCGCCTGGACAGGGCCAGATGGTTCGAGCCGGGGATATCCTCGTCATCGAGGCCGAGGCGGACGCGCTCGCCGAGGCGCTCTCGAGCCTCGGTCTGAAACTCGAGGAATCGAAACGCCCCGAGCCGAAGGGAGAAGACGGCGCATGCGCGCCGCAAGGACAGGACGGGGCCGAGGACGAGGAGTGTGAACCGCAGGAAAAGAAACCCCCGCCGCAGGAGATCGTCCTGAAGGAGTTCGCGGTGCTGCCCGGCTCCAGCCTCTCGGGGCACTCCGCCAGCGACATCATGCTGCGCACACGCTACGGCATCAACCTGCTCGCCCTGTCGCGGCAGGGGCGGCGATCGGTGACGCGCCTGCGGGCGGTCGTCTTCCGGGAGGGCGACGTGCTGCTGATGCAGGGCCCGCCCGATGCACTGTCCGAGTTCGCCGGCAACTTCGGGTGCGTGCCGCTCGCGCAGCGCAGCCTGCGCATCCCGAGCAAGCGCAAGGCGGTCCTTTCGATTTCGATCATGGCATTGGCGATCGGCGGCGCGGCCTTTGGGCTTGTGCCTGCCTCCGTTTCTTTCGCCGGGGGCGTGCTGGCATCGATGGCGCTGCGCACCGTGTCGCTGCGGGCGGTGTACGAGGCGATCGACTGGCCGGTCGTCGTGCTTCTCGGGGCGCTGATCCCGGTGGCCGGGGCGATGGAGAGCTCAGGCGCGGCCAGCCT
>JAKLEF010000269.1 GCA_022703195.1 Candidatus Fermentibacterota bacterium
TCCGGGCGCAGGCAAGAGCAGCCTGGCGGACGTCCTTCTGGCCCACTGGAAGAGTGCCGGGAGGCGCCCCGGCGTGATCGCCATCGATCCCTCCTCGCCTTTCTCCGGCGGGGCCATCCTGGGCGACAGGCTCAGGATGCAGCGCCATGCCTGCGACCCGGACATCTTCATCCGGAGCATGGGCAGCAGGGGACACATCGGAGGGCTGGCCGGCACCACGGCTCAGGCGGTGGAGGTGCTCACCGCCGGAGGTTACGATCCGGTGCTGATCGAGACCGTGGGCGTAGGCCAGGGGGAGGTCGAGGTCGCCTCCATAGCCGACCTGACCATCCTCGTCCTCGTCCCCGGCCTGGGCGACGACGTGCAGATGATGAAGGCCGGGATCATGGAGATCGGCGACCTGATCGTCCTGAACAAGGCCGACAGGCCCGGGATCGACCAGCTCGAAGCGGTCGTCCGGGCGGGCCTCGATTTCGCGCCGGAGGGCACCGCGAGGCCTCCCGTGGTCAGATGCTCGGTGACCAGCGGAGAAGGCCTCGGTGATGTCTTCTCGGAGATAGACGGACTGCTCGCGTCCGGGAGGGATTTCGAAGCCTCCCGGCGCGGGAGGGTTCGCGAGAACCTGCTCCGCATAGCCGCGGAACGGGGGGCCAGAGCCGCCCTCGAGCTCCTCGAGCGCACACTGGGGGTCGAGAGGGCGGTCGACATGGTCCTTGCAGGAGAGACAACGCCTTACGAGATCGGAGAGCGGCTCTCGCTCCCAGGAAGGGCTCCGGTAGAGGCATGATCGATCACATCGACCACATAGGCATCGCAGTCGAGGGCCTGGAGGCGTCCGTCCCGTTCTACCGCGACGTTCTCCGCCTCGAGGACCTGGGGCGCGAGGAGGTCCCCTCCCAGAAGGTGAGGGTGGCCATGTTCCGCGTCGGAGAAGCCAGGATAGAGCTCCTGGAGCCGACCTCCCCCGACAGCCCCATCGCCCAGTTCATCGAGAAGAGGGGGCAGGGCGTACACCACATCGCCTACTCCGTGCGCGACGCGTCCGGCACGGTCCGGACACTCGTGGAGAAGGGCGTGGAGATGATAGACCGCGAGCCGAGGATGGGCGCGGGAGGCAGCCTGATAGCCTTCATCCATCCGAAGTCGAGCGGGAGGGTTCTGACTGAGATATGCGAACACGGAACGACTGAAAAGGAAGAGGGCCTATGACATCGGCGGAAAAGGTCGAGAAGCTCCTCGCGCAGCGTGAGAAGGCGCAGGAGGGCGGCGGGCTCGACAGGATCGAGAAGCAGCACGCCCTGGGCAAGCTCACCGCTCGGGAGAGGATCGAGCTCCTGCTCGACGAGGGGAGCTTCGAGGAGTTCGACATGTTCGTGTCCCACAGGTGCACGAAGTTCGGGCTCGACTCGAAGCACATCCCCGGCGACGGCGTGGTCACCGGCTACGGCACGATAGACGGCCGGCTGGTCTACGTCTTCTCCCACGACTTCACCGTCTTCGGCGGATCTCTCTCCGAGACCTTCGCCGAGAAGGTGATAAAGATCATGGAGATGGCCGCCGAGAACGGCGCCCCGGTCATCGGGCTCAACGACTCGGGCGGAGCCCGCATCCAGGAGGGCATCGAGAGCCTCGCGGGATACGGCGAGATCTTCCTGCGCAACGTGGTCTACTCCGGCGTCATACCCCAGATCTCCGTGATCATGGGCCCCTGCGCCGGCGGCGCGGTCTACAGCCCCGCCATCACCGACTTCACGATCATGGTCGAGAACACGAGCTACATGTTCGTCACAGGCCCCAAGGTCGTGAAGACGGTCACCGGCGAGGACGTGACAGTCGACCAGCTCGGCGGGGCGCACATCCATGCCACCCGCAGCGGTGTCGCGAGCCTCACCTGCAAGACCGAGCAGGAGGCGCTCCTCTTCGTCCGCAAGCTCGTGAGCTACATCCCCCAGAACAACATGGAGGACCCTGTCGCCTCCACTCCCACCGATCCCATCGACAGGATGGAGGCCTGGCTCGACGACTTCATCCCCGACAACCCGAACAAGCCTTATGAGATGAGGAAGATCATATCCGCGGTCGTCGACGGCGGCGAGTTCCTCGAAATCCAGAGGATGTTCGCCCCCAACATCATAGTAGGGTTCGCCAGGATGAACGGCAGGTCCGTGGGCGTTGTCGCGAACCAGCCTTCGTTCCTCGCCGGCGTGCTCGACAACGACGCCTCGATCAAGGGTGCCAGGTTCGTGCGCTTCTGTGACGCCTTCAACATCCCGGTGCTGACCTTCGTCGACGTGCCGGGATTCATGCCCGGCACGAAGCAGGAGTACGCGGGCATCATCCGCAACGGCGCCAAGCTGCTCTACGCCTTCGCCGAGGCCACCGTGCCCAAGGTGACTGTGATCGTGCGAAAGGCCTACGGCGGTGCCTACGACGTGATGAGCTCGAAGCACCTGAAGTCGGACGTGAACTACGCCTGGCCCAGCGCCGAGATTGCAGTCATGGGTCCCGAGGGGGCCGTCGAGATCATCTTCAGCAAGGACCTCGAGAAGGCCCAGTCCCCCGCCGACAGGAAGAAGGAGCTGGTGGAGGACTACAAGGAGCACTTCGCCAACCCCTTCACGGCGGCGGAGCGCGGCTACGTGGACGACGTGATCGTGCCGTCCTCGACGAGGTTCAGGGTCATCAGGGCGCTGGAGATGCTGTCAGGCAAGAGGCGCTTCATGCCCTCCAAGAAGCACGGGA
>JAKLEF010000027.1 GCA_022703195.1 Candidatus Fermentibacterota bacterium
GAAGCACTCGACCCTGTGCCTGATAGCCGACATCCTCCATCCCGACACCGGGCAGCCGTTCTCCCGCGATCCCAGGGGCGTGGCCAGGAAGGCGCAGGACCTCCTTCGGGAGTCCGGGCTCGCTACCGAGAGCTTCTGGGCGCCAGAGTTCGAGTTCTACCTGTTCGACAGGGCCTGCATCTGGAACGAGCCGTGCAGGACCGGATACGAGTTCGCGAGCCTGGAGAACCACAGGAATTCGGCCTCGCCCGAGTCGCTTGGGCTCTTCCACCAGACCGAGAGCGCCTACCACAGGATGTTCCCGGTCGACAGCCTCCACGACGCGAGGGCCGAGATGGTCTCTCTCCTCCAGGCTGCGGGCATCCAGGTGAAGTACCATCACCACGAGGTCGGCAGGATGGGGCAGGTGGAGATCGAGGTGGCGTTCGCGCCGTTCCTCAGCTCGGCCGACAACGTGATGATCACCAAGCACATCGTAAGGAACGTCGCGCTCAGGCACAACCTGGCGGCCACGTTCATGCCCAAGCCCATCAAGGGCGAGCCTGGCAACGGCATGCACTTCCACCTCTACTTCCTCAACGGCGAGGAGAGGGTGTTCTTCTGCGAGGAGGGCTACTGCCACCTGAGCGAGACCGCCCGCAGCGCGATCGCCGGCATCCTCCACCACGCGCGCGCTCTCTGCGCCTTCACCAACCCCTCCATCAACAGCTACCACAGGCTGGTGCCCAACCAGGAGGCCCCCGTCTACAGGTTCTTCTCGGGCGCGAACAGGAGCGCGGCGGTGCGGGTTCCGGCCTACGCGAGGACACCCGAGTCGATGAGGTTCGAGTACAGGGTTCCCGACGGCTCGGGGAATCCGTATCTGTGCATGGCTTCGATCCTCATGGCGGCGCTCGACGGCATCAGGAAGGACATGGTCCCCGAGGAGATGGGCTTCGGCCCCATCGACGCGAACGTCTTCGCCCCGGGATACGACACCTCGGGGCTCGAAGTGCTGCCCGAGAGCCTCGACGAGGCCCTCGACAGCCTCGAGACGGACAGGTCGTTCCTGGAGGAGGGCGGGGTCTTCGAGCCAGACCTCATCGATGCATACATCGAAGCCAAGCGCGAAGAGACACTTCTGCTCCGCGGCAATCCCCATCCGCTCGAGCATTTCCTGTACTTCAACATCTAGGAGGATCGGCGTGACTATTGGAAGAGCCTTCGCATCCGCAACCGCAGCGGCGCTGGCGCTCGCCCTGGCCGCTGGATGCGGAGAGAAGCCGGTCGACACCGTCCCCGACTGGGCGGAAGGAGTCCCGCAGAGGACTCTCGCTGTAACGGACAGCATCGGAATCGAGCTCGGCGACAGCGCCTACGTCTTCGGCCAGATCGCGGGGGTCGCGTGGACCCCTTCGGGCGAGATAGCCGTGCTGGACCTCAAGAAGTGCTCGGTCCTGTTCTACGACCGGGAGGGAACCTATCTGAGATCGGTCGGCCGCCAGGGGAGCGGCCCGGGCGAGTTCCTGATGCCTTCCGCCTTCGCCTTCAGGCGCAGCGATGGCAGCATGGCCGTGGCCGACGCCATGGCCGCCAAGATCATGGTCTTCGACTCCACGGGAACCCCGTCGGGCGAGATATCCGGATTCTTCCCGACAGTGCCGATCCAGATCTCGGCGCTCGATTCTGCAGCGATTGTGGGCCTCAAGCCCGATTTCGAGCAGAACGACCAGGGCATGTTCATGGGCTTCACGCTGGCACGGTGGGAGGGATCCTCCATCGAGCCTTCCGTGGTCTACCACAGCGAGATGGGGCCCTTCGACCCGACCGACCTGGCCTCCACCATGTCCTCGGTGTTCTCGTTCGCCACCACGCCTGACGGGAGGGTGTTCAGGGCCCCGATG
Organism: Candidatus Fermentibacterota bacterium; assembly: GCA_022703195.1. Classification (GTDB taxonomy): domain Bacteria; phylum Fermentibacterota; class Fermentibacteria; order Fermentibacterales; family Fermentibacteraceae; genus Fermentibacter. Next base: position 1,884 of record JAKLEF010000027.1, read on the forward strand.
TCCGCCGACGAGTACCTGGTGGAGTGCTACGAGCCCGACGGGACGGTCTTCCTGTCCATCCGCGAACCCTACGAGCCGGTGCCCAAGACCGAGGAGGAGATGGCCGACGAGAAGGCCTTCATCGAGGAGAGGATGGCCGCTTCGGGCACCCCTCCCGAGATGATCTCGTGGGAGCCCGATCCCATGAGGTCCGCCATTTCCGGGCTCCTGACGGACTCGGACGGCAACGTCTGGGTGAGGCGCGGCTGGATCACGGACGCTGTCTATGACGTGTTCGACACCGCCGGGACCCTTCAGTACACCGTCACTGTCGACTACCCGGGCAGCACGGAATACTGGAGCGTGGTCTCGGGCGGGGATGGCTTCCTGGCCTTCGACGCGAACCCGGAGACCTACGGGCGCGTGTTCCGCCTGGAGCTTAGATAGAGCTGGTCCAGGGCACCTGGGACGGCGAGGGGCGGCTCGTGGCCGCCCCTTCCTTCCTGCTCGCCGGTCCGGATCAGTCGTATAGCGCGAAGATCTCGCTCTCGGAGCGCCTCTGCTGCGTGACCTCGATCCTGAGATCGCCCGCGGCGCCGCCGGAGTAGTCCTTCACCGTGATCAGGGCGGTGCCGGACTGCGCCGGCGTGGGGTCGAGCCTCAGGAGAGCATCCGGGTAGCCGCCGCTGTCGTCGTCGCTGAGGATGGTGCCGTCGGGCAGGACGGCCTCTACCCAGGGATCGATGACGTCGCTGCTCGCGCTGATGAGGTAGATGCTCCCCGCCATTATCTCGAGGTCGTAGTAGAGCTCGGGCGATGCCCAGCCCAGCTCGGCATCGACGGGCCTGCCCGGGATCAGCAGAGCTGGCTGGGTGTCAGAAGTCTCGTAGCGGAACCCGACCTCTCCCTCCTCTGTGCCGGAATAGCTGGTAACGATCGCCACATACTCGCCCGGTGAAAGCATCTTCGTCAGGCCGGCGTCGGAGCCGCTGAAGTCGTCGTTGCTTCCGACGCAGGAGACGAAGCCGCCTTCCATGGAGAGGAGACACAGGTAGGTGTCAAGATCGCCCGACGTGGCCGAAAGATCGTAGAGCCCGGCCTCCTCGGGGTCGATCGTGAAGCCGAAGAAGGCGCACGGAGTCGCGGCCGTGATCAGCACGTCGTAGGGCTTCTCGGTCGATATGCCAGGCCAGATCGTGATCGCGAGATTGCTCCCAGCCGCCACGCCGGCGGTCGCCGTTATCCCCGGCCCTTCGACGTCGGTGATCGCGGGCTCCATCGAACCCATCTCGTAGCATTCCAGGGAAAGGGTGTAGGATCCCTGCGTGCCGCTGGCATAGGGGATGATGACTGCGGCGTACCTGCCGGGCTCGAGGACCTGGTCGATCCGGGAGGAGAGGCTGCCCGAGTAGTCGTCGTTGTGGATGACGTAGTCGTACTCGTCACCGTCGATCTCGACCAGAGCAAGCACGGGATCGAAGTCCTGCGACTCGAGCACCAGGGAGACGAGCTGCTCGGCGTCGACGTCGAAGGGGTGGATCCTCGCCGAGCTGTAGCCGTCGACCCACAGGAAGGCGTCCAGCTCGTCGCTCAGAAGGTCATCCGCCGGCTCGTCGTCCTTGTCCTCTATCAGGTCGCCCTTGAGGGTGCCGAGGGACAGGTCCGTGCAGGCCGCGAACTCCTCGATGTCCGCCTCCGAGGCCTCGGTCGACACCAGTTCGTATTCGCCGCCGGAGCCGTCCAGGGCGAAGACCACAAGCTTCGCTCCGCGGGGGATGTCACCGAGCACGAGCCTGGAGTCGGTCTCGTCGTCCCAGTCGTCTCCCACGGCGATCACGGCGCCATCGCGGTCGAACGCCACAGCTACGGGGTCGAAGTCGCGGCTCGTCACCTCGATGACGATGTTCCTGCCGGGAGCGAGCCCGAACTCGGCGCAGGGGGAGCCCCCGTCGACGGGTCTGCCCTCTGCGAGGAGCAGCATCTCGGCATCGTCGAAGAGATCCTCGACGGAGTCGTCCTGTCTGGTGATCTCGCCTTCAAACTCCGTATCGGTCCCGATACGCCTGCCGCAGCCCGTGGCCGCCAGCAGGAGAACCGCCATCACTACGGCCAGCCTCCTCATCCCTCTCCCTCCCGGCGCGGGGCGGATCTTGTCCGCTCCCGCGGCACCTGAGCCCTTACGAATCTGAGACCGCCAGCCCTGGCCGGATTGAGCGCCAGGGCCAGCCTGCCCGACAGGAGGTCGAACACCTCGCTGCCCAGGACTTCCATCCTCCAGCCCCCCAGCCCGTCGTCACCCGGATCGGCTGAATTCTCCCCGGGCTTCGACGAGGACAGCCTGTCCAGGAGGTCCCTCGGCATGAGCAGCGAGGGAGCTATGCGGAGCTGGCTCGCCTTCTGCTTGACATAGATCCTCAGGATGTCGGCCCTTGCTGACGCCGTGCCATCGGGCCTCTGGACCCTGATCTCCGGCACGTCGGCCGGCGGATCGGAGACCGCCTTCTCGACGACTTCGAGGATCTCGGCACCCCATTTCCCGGCGAAGCCGGAGGGCAGGCCCCGGAGCCTGTCCAGAGAGTCCATGGAGCCCGGTGACATGACTGCGAGCCTCGCTAGCAGCGAGTCCGACGCGATGTGCTGCCTGGGCCTGTCGAGGTCTCGGGCGCGCATCTCGCGCCATCCCACCAGGCGCCACAGCACCGGCAGGTTCGACCGCTTGATCTTCCCCGACGACCTGGCCCTTCTGAAGATGTCGGGAAGCGACACCTCGTAGGTCTCGGGCCTTACGAGCTCCTCCGCTTCGAGCCTGTACCAGTCCGTCCGCTTCTTCCGCGCCAGCTCGGAGTCGAGGCGGGCATGAAGATCCAGGAGGAACCTGACGTCATCGAGGGCGTAGTCGAGCTGCTCCTCCGCGAGGGGCCTCCGGGACCAGTCGCTCAGGCAGAATGCCTTCCGCGACTTGATCCCGCAGACGTCCAGCAGGAGGTTGTGCAGGCTGCACTGTTCGCCGTAACCGAGGAAGGCTGCGGCGACCTGCGTGTCGAACACGTTGGCGAGCCGTCCCCTCGGGAGAGTGCGCCTAAGAATGGCGATGTCGTTCCTGGCGGAATGCATCACCTTCGTTATCGAAGGATCGGCGAAGACAGGTTCGAGCGGGGCCAGGTCTCCCACGGCGAGCGGGTCAACCGCCCAGGGACCGTCCTTGTCCGCTATCTGGACGAGGAAGAGCTCCGGCCAGAACCTTCGCTCGCTGTGGAACTCGGTGTCCACTGCGATGACGGTGGATTCGCCGAGCCTTTCGCAGAAGGAGAGGAACGCCCCGCGATCGGCGATGAGCCGTTCCGAGAGGGCCTCGTTAGCCGCTGGTTCCGCCGGTTCCGGACGCTTCCTCCTGAACGGCATCAGGGAACCTCCACCGTTGTGAGCTCTTCGTGGTACGGACACCAGATTCCCGAATCCTGCAACGAATAGAAGGAATACCCGTCGACAGGGCACCTGTAGCCGCCTGGGAGCCCCATCTCCCCACCGCTCGACTCCCATATGTCCCTCAGGTCGCCGGGGAACGGGTTTCCACGCGCCACCCAGCCGCCCACCATTGCGGCCACTTCGGCCCTCCTGGCGCCGCATTCGTCGCCTTCGAGGACGATACCGGCTCCGAGATGCCCGGCCGGGCAGACCAGCATGCCGTCCACGACGGAGTAGGCGGCTCCTGAGAACGGGCAGGCCATGCCGGAGACATCGGCCCCCGCCGCCGCCGCGGGCACCACGGTCGAAAGGGCGTAATCCATGCAGACCACGGATGCGGAGCCCATCAGCGCGTCGATCCTGGTGTCGCCGGTGATGCGCCATTCTCCGTCATAGTTCCTGAACCAGAGAATCCTGCCGCCGCCCTCTCCGGAGGGAATCTCCAGAGGCCAGCCCCTGGGGCCGAGCCTGCCTATGCTGCCCCCTCCAGCGCCGCCCTCCCGGGGGTCCATGCGGCCGAGGGCAGCCGCGGGGACGAGACCGGCAAGGCTGTCGGCCAGCATGGAGCGCGCGTCCGCCGGTTCCCCCCGCCCCAGCGAGGACAGATACCTCGACGCGGTGTCGCGTATTCCGCTCCCGGGACTGCCGGGGAGCGCCGTGATAACCAGGACGGCCGCGAGGACGGCCGGAGCCGCGGCCTTCGGCAGGCGCCTCAACGGCCCGAGCCTCCCGTGCCGAAGAGGTCGGTGAAGTCGAGTCCGAGCCCCGTGACCGCTATCCCCCACTCCTTGTAGGCATTCCTGCCCGAAAGCCTGTAGTAGATGTCGCCGGTGAAGGAGGTGGATTCACCTCCGAGATCGAAGCCAGCCCTGAGGTCGAGTGTGCTGGTGGCGGTGTCTTCGAGCTTCTCCCAGCCGTCGCCGTAGTCGGCTTCGACGTCGCCCCGGGCGGCGAACTCGCCCCCGATCCGGACATCCAGTTCGGGATTCGCGGCAAAGACGAGGAAGTCGGTGGTCCTGAACTCTATCGGTGGACGCGTGTCGCACGAGTCGCGCGGGAAGGTGGGGTCGGCGCTCCAGGCGGAGAGGCTGTACCGCAGGCCGCCGGTACCCCTGAAGAGCACGCCGGGCCCGGAAACCGGGGTCTCCACCGTAACGGCGCCGTCGAACGCCAGATGCGGGTCGCTCTCGGAATAGTCGCCCGACTCGAGGTAGCCCTTCAGGGGGATCCTGATGCCCAGGCGGCCGATGACCATGGGATCCCTCTCGATCCAGCCGTCGAGCGTGATCCAGGGATCGGTGATGCCTGCGCCCGACGTGTCGGCGGCGCCGGAGACCTGGATGAAGGCCGGGATGAGGATGCTCACGGTATGGCTGTTCGTGAGGCCGTACCTGCCGGATGCCGCCACTCTGAGCACGGAGAGGGAAGTCCCGAGATCCTCCTGCACAGAACCACCGGTGGAATCGGTGACCCATCGGCTGCCCGAGCTGAAGAACCCTATTGCCACGTCTCCGTCGCTGGCCATCGAGGGCAGCACGGCCGACAGGTTCTGGTAGTACAGGATGTCCCAGCCCGAGGCCCGGCCGGCCGTGAGAGCGCAGGCGAGGGCCGCGAGCAGCGCCGCACGGGGCGCGGCTCCGAGCAGCGGGAAGCTGCGAAGATCCATGGGAACCTCCAATGCGTTGTCGGAACCGTTTCCAGCCCCGCCATCCTCTGGGGACGGCGGGTCTCTATCTCCCTGCGATCCTGAATCCCGGCCCCACCGCCCCCGGATGGGCATGGGTATCCACCGAATCGACCACCGCACCGGCAGGCCCCGTACGGCAGAGATCCACCAGCCGGGCAACCGAGTCACCGGAGCCGGAGGCGGCGATTTCCACGGAGCCGTCGGGATTGTTGGCCACCCAGCCGTCCACTCCGAGATCCCTGGCGGTACGCATGGCCCACCAGCGGAACCCCACCCCCTGGACAAGGCCCCTCACGACTATCCTGATGACAGCCAATTGGTATCCTTCCAATACCTTAGTCATATTGACAACGGCGTCCCTTTGAGTTCTTTATATACGCAAGTGCGTCCAACCCGGAAAAGGAGGGTCAATTGAAACGAGCGATGGTACTGGCAGCGGTGATCCTGCTGGTGTCAGCCCAGGTGGCGGTTGCAATGCCATCCTTGATGGGCTTCCGCGGCATAAACAGGATCGTCGACGCACGCCCCGTCGGCGAGGGCGAGATCATGTTCGGGCTCATGGGCCGCTACTGGGCCAGCACGAACGAGATCGACGGCATGCCGTTCCACTCCTTCGGACCTGTCTATCATGACACGCCCGACATAGCCGACACCGAGCACTACGGCGACGGCTACTTCGTGGTCGGATACGGCCTGACAGACTTCATGGAGCTCGGCGCCCGCCTTTCCTACGTCGTCAACCAGTACGAGAGGGACATGATCCAGCCCCGCAGCTTCCTCACGGGCCGCTGGGACGGAGCCGACGGCCTGGGCGATGCGATGGTCGGGCTCAAGCTGGGCTTCACCCCGACGCCCTCGAACCACGTGATGTGGCTCGGCCTGCAGAACTGGTGGAGCTTCGCCCCCTCGACCAACAAGACCACGATGTCCGAGGACTACTGCGGACTGTGGTTCGATGACATGCCGATGTACGACACCCGCAGGCCCATGCTCTCCACGGGCCACACGTCGTTCGGCGTGGGCGGCCTGGTGTCCTTCGACATGGCCGAGATCTGGGCCAGCAGCCCCATCAGGCTCCACATGAACGCCGGCTGGGCACACTACAAGCAGTCCTTCGACATGGTCGACTTCAGGGTCGACATGGACTCCACCGGCTACACCTTCTCGGACTCCACATCCGTGCATCTGAACGTCGAGGACAACGTCCTCCAGGCCGGCGCGGGCATCGAGTTCCCGACCAGGTTTGCTGTCCTGTTCGTCGAATACTCGCTGCAGGAGTGCCTCGACAGGGAGGGCCAGAACAGCACGGCCTACCTGACTCCCGGCATCCGCTTCATAACGACGAGCGGAGCGTTCCTCGACGTCACGTTCGACCTCGGCATGACCGACTTCGACCGCAGCCTCAGCGATCTCGGCCATGACCTCTACCAGAGCGGCCCCGTGACCGACGAGCAGCGCGAGGAGCTCACGCCCCTGCCGTTCGGCTCGGCCAACGACTGGGGCATCGGCTTCGACCTGGCCTTCTCCAGCGACCTCATCCGCGAGTCCACGCCTCCCACGGAGGGCAGGATCTCCGGCATGGTCACCAGCTCGGTCGACGGCTCGGCCCTTCCCGCCGAGATCACCTTCCCCGGCTCAACAGTCGCGATGGTGGCGACCGATCCGGCCACCGGCTTCTACACGGTCATGGTCCCGGGCGGCAGCACGGCGATGTCCGTCACCGCGCCCGGCTACATGCCCGGCTCCGCCACGGTCATCATCGAAGCCGGCCAGTCCGTGGTGAAGGACTTCGCCCTCATCCCGACGCCCGCCGGCGGCATCGTCACCGGCACCCTGACGTCCAGCGAGGACGGGTCCCCGCTCATGGGTACGGTTTCCATCACCGACGGCCCAGCGCCGATCTCCGTCACCTCCGGTCCCGACGGCGTGTACCAGATGGAAGTCCCAGCCGGTACCTGGACCCTCAAGGGCGAGGCGGCCGACTTCCTGCCCAGGTCCCAGCCCGTGGTGGTCCCCGCCGACCAGACCGTCGTGGTGAACCTCGAGCTCAGGCCCGCCCTGGTCCAGGGCCAGGTCCTCAGCTTCAACAACATCTACTTCGACTCCGGAAGCGCGACCCTGAAGCCCGAGTCCTACGCGGTCCTCGACGGAGTGGTCGAGACCCTGCTCGAGAACTCCGAGGCCACCGTCCGCATCGCCGGGCACACCGACTCCGACGGCAGCGAGGCCTACAACCAGACCCTCAGCGAGCAGAGGGCCGAAGCCGTGTTCACCTACCTGGTCAACCACGGAGTGGCGGCCAGGCGGCTCTCCACGATCGGCTACGGCGAGTCCTCGCCGGTCGTCCCGAACACCTCCGCAGCCAACAAGGCCCAGAACAGGAGAATCGAGTTCACGGTCCTCTCCGTGAACTGAGAACGTCACGTTCCAGCGGGGCGGCCCACCCGGGCCGCCCCTGCTCTTGGCGGGTAGATGAAGTCAACCAGATCCAGCGCGTTCACGGCACTGGCAGCACTGTGCCTGGCAGCATCGGCACCGGCATGGGCGGTTCCCGGCCTCTTCGGACTCCGGGGGCTGCCTTCGACAATCGATGCCCGCGCCACCGCTGCGGGCACGGGTTCGGCTTCCACCTGGCTCCTGTACCAGTCGGCGGGGGTCACCGACACGCTCCAGTTCTCACCTCCCCTGGTGCCGAGCGTCGACACGCTTCTCGCCGTCGAGGACACCGAGCACTATCTGGATGCGAGCATCCAGATAGGCTACGGGATCACCGACAGGATCGAGGCGGCAGTCATCATCAACTCCCAGCTCTCGGGCTTCGAGTACGACCAGGTCTTCCCCAGGGGTGACCATGTCGGTTTCTCGGACATCGCCTGGGGGTTCTCGGAGGCGGTCGTCTCGGGGAAGTACTCGTATCCCGTCCGAGAGGACATGACCGCCGCAGGGATCGTACACGTCAGCGTGCCTTTCGGGGAGGCCTTCCCCGACACCTGCGCCGACTATGACGGCTACTGGAACGAGTACGACCTCATGACGCAGGTCAGAAGGCCCTACATTGGCACGGGCGGGATCTGCTACGGCCTCACGGGAGCCTTCACCGCGGAGTCCAGGTACGTCACCGGCCATGCGAATGCGGGAGTGACGATGTGGTCGCAGAAGACCACAGTCGATGACGAGGAGATAACCCAGTCCGACATGTCGATCGACTTCTCGATCGGGGGCGAGGCTCCCACTCCTCTGGCAGTCTTCTTCCTGAGCGTGTCCGGGAGGATGTTCCCGGGGCGCTCGTCCGACCCCGGGTACTCCATGCCCATGTGGGCCGACCTCGGCATGAGGATCACCGAGAGCTCCTCCGGCGCCTGGATGGACCTGATGGGCAGGGTGGGCTTCTCCAGCTACGACAGGGACGAGGCCTCGCAGGACACTGTCAACGCGATGCCCATCCCGCAGGGCCTGCCGGGAGACTTCGGCGTGATGCTCTGCCTCGGATACGACCTTGCGCTCCTCGAGACCGACGGCGGATCGGGAACCATCACCGGCACGGTGCGCGACGCTTCAACCGGTGATCCGCTGTCCGCCACCGTGTCCTTCCCCGGAGTCACCGCCTCCCCGGTGCAGTCCGATCCGGCCACTGGAGCCTACACGGCGGTCGTCCCTGCGGGTGACGTCCCCGTCGTGGCCGAAGCCGCGGGCTTCACGAGCGGACAGGCTTCGGTACGGGTCGAGCGCGACGGCACGGCATCGGCGGACTTCGACCTCGCACCCGCCCAGGCTGCCCAGTCGACCGGCACCGTAACGGGCGTGGTGACCGACGAAGCCACGAGGGCAGCCATCTCCGCGACCGTGACCGAGACCTCCTCGGGCGCTGCGGCGACCGCCGGGCCCGACGGCACGTTCACCCTCACGGCCCCCTCCGGTTCGCGGGTGGTAAAGGCCGAGGCGCCCGGATACATAGCCGAGACCCAGACCGTGATCGTGCCCGAGAACGGCGCAGTGTCAGCCTCCTTCTCTCTCGGCAAGGCACTCGAGAGCGGCCAGGTGCTCACTTTCGCCAACATCTACTTCGATTCCGGGAGCGCCACGCTGAAGGCCGAATCCTATCCCGTCCTGAACGAGATAGCCGAGCTGCTCATCGCCAACCAGGGCGTCAGCGTGCAGGTCTGCGGACACACCGACTCCGACGGCAGCGAATCCCTGAACCAGTCTCTCAGCGAGCGCAGGGCCGCTTCCGTGAAGACTTACCTGGTCAGCCGCGGGGTGGGGGCTTCCTACCTCAGCACGATCGGATACGGAGAGAGCAGCCCCGTGGCGCCGAACACGACTCCCGAGGGCAAGGCGCAGAACAGGAGGATCGAGTTCAGGGTCCTGTAGCGGCCTGGACCCCGATCTGAACAGCGATACGTGCAGTCGAGCGCAGAGAGGCCCGGGCATAGGTCCCGGGCCTCTCAGCATCGCGCTATTCCTCTACTGAAGGTTTCGCGCCAGTCGCCCTCCACTCGAAGAACTGCCTCAGGATCCCGGCATGGTCGAACGCCATCGAGCCGTACGGGATCTCGCCCGGCCCGAACGCACGGGCCTGCTTCGCGTCGTCCGCTCCGAGCGGCTCGCCTGCGGCGCGGCAGTGATACACGGCCGTGACCGTATCCCCCCTGGGATCCCTCCAGGGGCGCGAATAGACGTGAAAGAGAGAGAGCACCTCCACATCGAGCGAGGTCTCCTCCAGCGCCTCCCTGCGCACGGCCCGGGCAAGGCTCTCGCCCGGGTCGACGAATCCCCCCGGAAGTGCCCAGCCTTCCGGGAAGAACCTCCGTTCGACAAGGACCACCCGGCCTCCCGGGAGTTCGATTATGGCGTCGACTGTGACTTCCGGCGTAACGGGTCTCATGCCCCACCTGTCCTTCGGCATCCGTCTCGTTCTTCCATGACGGCCCGCGAAACCATAGTGACTCCCTGCTTCACGGGTCTCAGCCTCCTCCTGCCTTCCGGATGGGTACGATATCCAGCGGAGGGCGGCAGGACAAACGCGTGGGGGCGGGCCTCACGGCCCGCCCCATCCTGTCTGTTCCGATCCGTCAGAACTTCACTATGCGCATGGTCTCGGAGAAGTCGGCAGTGCTGACGCGCACAAGATAGACGCCGGTCGGGACTCCGGCGTTCCAGGCCACGTCGTGGTGCCCTGCCGCCATCCTGCCGGACGCGAGGGTGGCGATGTTCCTGCCGGCCAGATCCATGAGCACCATCTCGACATCGGACTGCCCGGCGAGGTCGAACCCGAACGAAGCCGACCCGGAGACCGGGTTGGCCGAGCAGACGAGGTTCCCCCAGGAGCCGACGAGGCCCTGGCCGCCCTCGATGCCCGTGGTGATGATCCCGCCGAGGTAGTACAGCGCGCCGCATCCGTTCGGATCGTCGTCGTACTGCGGATGCTCCTGGCCGCTCACGGCGTAGGCGTCCCAGGCCTCGGCCCTGTCGGC
>JAKLEF010000270.1 GCA_022703195.1 Candidatus Fermentibacterota bacterium
TTCGCTTCTGGGGTTCGCCCCCGAGAGATGCGCGGAGGCCCTGGAGAGCTTCCCGGGCGTGCCCGGCAGGCTGGAGGTCGTCGACGAGGGGCAGGACTTCCTCGTCGCGGTCGACTACGCTCACACGCCCGATGCGGTGGAGAGGGTGCTCCTGCAGGCAAGGGAGATGGCCACCGGGCGCGTGATCGCCGTGCTGGGCGCGGGAGGCGACCGCGACAGGACGAAGCGCCCCAGGATGGGGGCCATCGCGTCCGAGCTCGCCGACATAGTCATCGTCACCAGCGACAACCCGAGGAACGAGGATCCGCTGGCGATCATCACGGAGATAATGGAGGGCGTGGACGGCCCGGCACGGGTCATCCGCGAGCCCGACAGGAGGGCCGCCATCTGGGCCGCGATGGCCGAGGCCTCGACCGGCGATGTCGTGATCATCGCGGGCAAGGGCCACGAGGACTACCAGATCATCGGGGGGGTCAGGCACCACTTCGACGACAGGGAGGAGGCCCGCAGGGCTCTCCGGAGCGGGCGGGGCTGATGAGGTTCATGCTCTCCGAAATAGCCGCATCCTGCGGGGGCAGGCTCGCTGGGCCGGACGCCGAGGCCTCCGGCGCCTGCATAGATTCACGCGCCTGCACCCCGGGGAGGCTCTTCTTCGCGATGCCCGGCAGCCGCACAGACGGCCATGCCTTCGTAGACGGAGTTCTGGCGGGAGGCGGATTCGCAGTCGTCTCGTCGGGCCCGGAGCGCCCAGGCACGATCCGGGTGCGGTCAGTGCCCGACGCCCTCCTGGCTGCAGGAGGCGCCGTCAGACGACGCCTCGGGTGCCGCGTGGCGGCAGTCACCGGCTCGAGCGGCAAGACCACCACGAAGGAGCTCCTGACCCTGGCACTGTCGCCCCTGTGCCAGACCGACTCGTCGAAGGGCAATCTCAACAACAGGATAGGCATGCCGCTCTCGATCCTCGATCTCGATCCCGGAGCCGGTGCCTTCGTGCTGGAGCTGGGCATGAACCACGCGGGCGAACTGCGCGAACTGGGAGAGGCTGCCGCCCCCGACGCCTCGGTGATCACCAACGTCGGTACGGCGCACATCGAGTTCTTCGGCAGCCACGAGGCCCTGGCCGGGGCGAAGGCCGAGCTGCTCGACACCACCAGGAGGGGCGGCTTCTGCGTCATCCCCGCCGGCGAGCCCGTCCTCGACGGCAGGGCGCGGGCCCGTGGTCTGCGCATATCCACGATCGGCCCCTGCGGTGAATTCCGGCTCAGGATCAACGGCCCGTCAGAAGCGATCCTCGAACCCACGGGAGTCAGCATCAGGCTTTCCGTCGCGGGACGGCACCTCCTGGAGGACGCGGCGTCCGCACTGGTCTGCGCCATGGGATTCGGCGCGGATCCCGGCGAGGCTGCGGGAGCGATGGAGGGCTTCGCAGGGATCGAAGGCCGCGGCAGGGAGATCCGGGCCGGTTGCGTGACCATCATCGACGAGAGCTACAACGCCAACCCGGGATCCATGGAGGCGTGCCTCGAGGCTCTTGCCGCCCGGACCGGGAGGAAGGGCGCGGTCCTCGGAGACATGCTCGAACTCGGGTCCGGCTCCGAAACCCTCCACAGGCGTGTTCTCGGGAAGGCGGCATCGTGCGGGCTCGACTTCGTCGTTCTCGTAGGGCCCTCGATGCAGTCCGCCTCCCGGGATGTCGAATGGAAGGGCATCGAGGTCATCCCCGCGGGCGATCCCGCAGGTGCCCTGGAGAGTCTCCGGGGGATGCTCCCTGACGGGGTCTGCCTGCTGGTGAAGGGCAGCCGCTCGATCGGGCTCGACAGGGTCGTCGAGGGGCTGAGGGAGGAGGCGGGATGCTGTACTGGCTCCTGTATCCCCTGAGGGGGGATGTCTCCCTCTTCAATCTGTTCGGCTACATCTCGTTCCGCGCCGCGTACGCCACGGTGACGGCACTGCTCATCTCGTTCCTGCTCGGGCCGCCGGTGATCCGTGCCCTGCGCAGGAGGCAGATCGGCCAGCACGTAAGGCCTGACGGGCCGCAGACCCATCTGAAGAAGGAAGGCACGCCCACCATGGGCGGGCTGCTCATCCTGCTGTCCGTCCTCCTGCCGGTACTGCTCTGGGGGAGGCTGGACAACTCCTATCTGCTGATCGTGCTGACCTCTACGGTCTGGATGGGGCTCATCGGCCTCCTGGACGACTACCTTAAGGTGGTGCGGAAGCTGCCGAACGGCCTGATCGGGCGCTACAAGCTCCTGGGCCAGTTCGCCCTGGGCCTGGGAATCGGGCTGTGGCTCTATCTGTCGCCCATCGCGGGCGAAGGCCATTCGAGCATCCTGCCGGGCATCCGGACCCTCGACCTCTCCTCCGGCATCTTCACTATCCTGCCGACGGAGACGATCGTGCCGTTCATCAAGGAGGTCAGGATCGACCTCGGGGTGCTCTACATCGCGTTCGTCGCAGTCGTACTGGCCGGGTCGGCCAATTCCGTGAACCTCACGGACGGGCTGGACGGGCTCGCCACAGGGGTGAGCCTGGTCTCGCTCCTGGCCTTCGGGATCATGGCCTACCTGCTCGGCAATTCGAACTACGCCTCTTACCTCCAGTTCCCGTTCCTGAACGGGGCCGGGGAGGTGGCGGTCTTCGCAGGGGCGG
>JAKLEF010000271.1 GCA_022703195.1 Candidatus Fermentibacterota bacterium
CGGTGTCAGCATCCCTTTCGAGAGAGATGGACGAGCCTTCGAGCTTCCCGGAGATCCCCGCGGGGATGACGTGGGCGGTTTCGCCCCTGGGGCCCTTGATCTTCATGTCCGATCCGTCGAGGGTGACGGTCACGCCCTTCGGGATCGCGATCGGCAGCCTGCCTATGCGTGACATTCCCTGAGTCCCCCTACCAGACGTGCAGCAGCACTTCGCCGCCGACGCCTTCCCTGCGGGCTTCCGAATCGGTGAGGACGCCCTTGGGAGTCGAAAGGACCGCAACGCCGCGCCCGGCCATCACGCGCTGGATCTCGGTCACGCCCTTGTAGACCCTGCAGCCGGGCGTAGATATCCTCTTCAGCCCGACTATCAGCGATTTGCCGTTCTGGTAGGCGAGGTAGACCCTGAGGATCCCCTGCCTGTCGTCATCGAGTCTGCGGTATCCCCTGATGAAGCCCCTCTTGTAGAGGACGCCCGCTATGGCTGCCTTCATCTTGGACGCCGGGATGTCCACCATGACGTGTCCTGCCATGGAGGCGTTCCTGATCCTGTTGAGCATGTCGGAGATGGGATCGGTCATGGACATCTTCCACCCCCTACCAGCTGGCCTTGCGGACGCCGGGTATCAGGCCCCTGTTGGCCATGTCCCTGAAGCAGATCCGGCAGATGCCGAACTTGCGGAGGAAGCCTCTGGGCCGACCGCACAGCGCACAACGGTTGTACCTGCGCACGCCGAACTTGGGTGTGCGCTTCTGCTTTTCGACAAGACACTTTTTGGCCAACTTTGCCCCCTACCTTGCCGAGCCGGACTTGCGGAACGGCAGTCCGAGGAGCCTCAGCAGTTCGAGGCCCTCCTCGTCAGTCCGGGCGGTTGTAACCAGAGTGATGTTCATCCCCCGGAACTTGTCGATCTTGTCGACGTCTATCTCCGGGAAGATCGCCTGCTCCTCGAGCCCGAAGTTGTAGTTGCCCCTGCCGTCGAATCCCTTCGAGGGCAGGCCCCTGAAGTCGCGGACCTGCGGGAGCGAGAAGTTCGCGAGCCTGTCGAGGAACTCCCACATCGTGTCGCCCCTGAGGGTGACGAAGACGCCTATCGGCATGCCCTCGCGCAGCCTGAAGGCCGCGATGGACCTGCGGGCCTTGGCGACCACGGGCTTCTGCCCCGTGATCCTGCCGAGCTGCTCCGAGGCGTTCGTGATGTTGTTGGCGTTCTCTATGGCTTCCTTGCCGAGCCCCATGTTCACCACGATCTTCACGAGGCGCGGGATCTGATGCGGATTGGCGAAGCCGAACCGCTCGCGCAGCCTGGCCGACATCTCCTCCGCGTAGAGTTTCTTGAGCCTGGGCGTTTCCTTCATCTTCCCACCAGACCCTTACACTGTCTCGCCGCAGGATTTGCACACCCTGCGGAGCCTGCCGTCGGCATCGCGCTTCCGGCTCACGCCGGCGCTCTCGCCGCAGCCCGGGCAGACAATCCTGAGGTTGGAGGCGTGCATCGGGGCCTCCTTCTCGACTATCCCGCCCTGGGGGTTCTTCTGGTTGGGCCTCGTGTGCCTCTTCACGAAGTTTACGCCCTCTACGATGGCCTTGTCCTTGTCCTCGAGGACCTTCAGGACCTTGCCCTTCTTGCCCTTCTCGTCGCCCGTCGAGACGAGGACCCTGTCCCCCTTGCACACATGCATCTAGATCACCTCCGGAGCCAGCGACACAATCTTCATGAACCTGGCTCGGAGCTCCCGTCCGACCGGGCCGAAGATGCGCGTGGCGACGGGCTGCATCGCGTCATCGATGATGACTGCTGCGTTGTCGTCGAAGCGCACCGAGGAGCCGTCGTTCCTGTTGAGCTCCTTCTTGACCCTGACGACCACGGCCTTCCTCACTTCACCCTTCTTCACGGCGCCCGTGGGCGACGACTCCTTCACGGTCACTACTATCACGTCGCCGATGGTGGCATATCTGCGCCCGGTGCCCCCGAGAACCCTGATGCAGAGCACCTCTCGGGCGCCGGAGTTGTCGGCGACGTTGAGTCTGGTCTCCTGCTGGATCATACCGACATCCTCCTACCGGGCCTTCTCCACTATTTCGAGGAGGCGCCAGCGCTTCAGCCTCGAGAGGGGTCTCGTCTCGGCTATGCGGACCACGTCCCCGGCCCCGCACTGGTTGGCCTCGTCATGGGCGTAGTAGCGGCGCGTCTGCCGGAACCGCTTCTTGTAGACCGGATGGGCCTTCAGCGTCACCACCTCGACTACGACCGTCTTCTCCATCTTGCCGGCGGAGACGACCGTACCCTTGACCACCTGCCTGTCTCCCGTCCTGAACTGTGACATCTACTCCACCTCACTCCCGCCGGCTTCGCCGCTCAGGCCGAGTTCGCGCTCCCGGAGCACCGTGAGCGCCCTGGCCAGCTCGTGCCTGGCCAGCCTTATCCTGACGGGGTTGTCCACCTGGCCGGCGGACTTGCGGAAGCGCAGGTTGAAGATCTCCTGTCTGAGCTCCCTGGTGTGACCCGTCAGTTCGTCGACTGTCATGGACCTCATGGCGGTGGATTTCACTGGGCCGCCCCCCCCTCTCTCTCGACGAAGCGGGTGAGTATCGGGAGCTTGTGCCCCGCGAGCCTCATGGCCTCTCTGGCCACCGCGA
>JAKLEF010000272.1 GCA_022703195.1 Candidatus Fermentibacterota bacterium
CGCGGGCGGAACGGTGGCTCTCACCGAGGAGGGACGCGGGAGCGCGAGGACACCGGAGCCGATGACGGACGAGCAGATGCGCGAGACGATCTTCGCGAGGGTCGGGTCGGCGAAGGCCTCGATCCTGGCGTCGACTCCGGGGCCCCTGTCGGAGAAGAGGACCCACCAGGCCCCGGGGCCGTCCGGGGGCAGCGCGCACAGCGCCGCCAGGATGAGCGACGTCAAGCCGGGGGGCTGCTAGAAGTCGGACTCGTCGAACCAGCGGTAGATGTAGTACTCGCCGGTGGAGTCCGGTCTGCAGACGAAGCGGGCCATGCCCTGGGCGTGATAGCCCTCGATCTGGCTCACGTCGGTGTAGACGTTCAGTTCGAATGTCCTGGGGAGCTCGAGGTATCCCGAACCCGGCAGGGCTCCCGACCACTCCATCACGGTGTTGCCGGTGAAGGTGAGCTCGATGTTCTCGGAGTTCTCGAACACGTTCTGGGTGAAGGCCTCTTCGAGGTCGAGACCCCAGAATTGATCCTCCTGGCCGTCTCCGTCGTAGTCGGCCCAGTCCACCTGAAGGAGGTGGAACTCGAAGTCGTCGCGGAAGCAGGAGCTGTAGAGCTCGATGTCGCGGGTGATGTATGCGTGGCGGAGGTTGGCTATCACCTTGTAGGCGCTGTCGCAGAATTCGTAGTACTGGCTTTCCGAAGGATCGCCGTCGTCGGGGTTGAACGGGTTCCAGCAGCCTGCGGCAAACACGGTCAGAACGGCAACGAGCACTGCGAACAATGCACTCTTCGACGGGGACATATGCCTCCCTCTCTGCGCTGCTCCGGTCCTGTGAGATTCCTCACTGGATGGAACATAATCGCCCGGCCGGGCGTTCCTGTCAAGACATCCCGTCCGAGTTGACGGGGCGGCCGCACTTGAACATGCTAATGAGGGAATAAAGAGCATGATCACAACCGGACTCCTCCTCGCCATGTCCCTCGTCGGCGTCTCCGTCGACGAGGCGATAGCCCTCTACGAGAACGGCGACATACCCGGCGCGATAGACGCCCTCGAAGAGATCGTGGCCGCGCCCGACCTCTCCTTCGACGAGCGCCTGCGGGCATGGGACAGGCTGGGGTCGGCCTACTTCGCCATGGGGCGCTCCGACGACGCCGGCATGGCATACCTCGAACTCCTGAAGCTCGACGTCCACTACGACCTCTCCCCACGGGCCAACCCCAGGCTGCGGGCCCTGCTGGGCACCGTGCGCGACGGCAACATGGCCCAGGCCGAGATCACCAGCTTCCCCGACGGGGCCCTCGTCACGCTCGACGGCGAGCTCATGGGCGTGACGCCCATCACCCTCGACGGCCTCCTGGCCGGCGAGGAGTACGAGGTCTCGGTCTATTCGAGCGGCTTCGCCGACGCCACGCGCACCCTCCTGGCGCAGGCGGGGCAGTCGCACCCGATGTCCTTCTCCCTCATCCCGTCCCTCGGGAGCGTCGCGTCGACAGCGCCCGACTCGGTTGTCGCGGCCCAGGTCGACCTGGCGGCGATCCTCGGCTCCGGAGACACCGGGCCTGCGACACAGGGGGCCACCCCGGCCACCACCGCCGACCTGGTGAACATCCTCACCTCCGGCGGCGGGTTCGACATGGCCGCCCTGGCGGGCTCGGGGGCGCTCAGCAGCCAGAGGGCCTCCACCGGGATAGCCGGAGCCGAGAGGTTCGACGACATCCAGCTCGTGTCCGGCACCGACGCCCAGGCGCAGTCTTCGGCCGATCCCGTCTCCACGATGGTCTTCTCCGGCGCCGGACTCTCCGGCACCGGAGCCATGTCGGCGGGCGAGGCCCCGGGCAGCTCAAGAACAGGCGACGAGATCATGGAGGTCCTCACCGAGAAGAGGGGCGCGGTCTCGTTCATCTACAACAAGCACCTGCGCAGCGACCCCATGCTGATGGGCACGGTGCTCATCGAGATGGTCATAGAGCCCAGCGGAAGGGTGTCGAGCGTCAACATCCTGGGCTCCAACACGTACAACCCCGCGTTCGAGCTCGAGCTGGCCCGCACGATCGAAACGTGGCGGTTCGGCGCCGTCGACGAGGACGAGGACCCGCTCACGGTCCAGTACCCGTTCACCTTCTCCCAGACCCAGTAGCTTAGTCCGGTGTCAGAGGAAAAAACGTAAAGTACGCACCATATTCATATTAAAATGGTATAATATCAAGTATATATATTTCACACAACTGCTTATATGGGAGTGATATAGCGGATCTGGAATCGTTGATTGCGACGTTTCAAGGCATGTTGATAATAGCGCGATAAGCGCATTTTGCGTACTTTACGTTTTTTCCTCTGACACCGGACTTCCGGGCCCGGGCTAGAGCAGCACGAGGCGCAGAGGGGCGGGATCGAGGGCTCCGCAGGTGCGGAGCACCGCGGTGTAGATGCCGGCAGGGGCCGGCCCGGACGGCCACCCGGTCACCGTGGCGGCCCCCGGCTCCAGCTCGCGCTGGAACACCACCCGGCCGGAGCAGTCGAAGATCAGCATGGTCGCCCGCCCTCCGAGGGCCGGGCAGGCGATCTCGAAGGACCCGGCGGGGTTGCCGCCGGATATCGAGAGCATCGCAGGCGGCGGGCTCCCGGGACCGGTTCCT
>JAKLEF010000273.1 GCA_022703195.1 Candidatus Fermentibacterota bacterium
AACAGCCGGCTCGTCCTGGTGATCTCGCTCGTGGCGTTCGGTCTCGGCTACCGCTTCTACGCCCGCCGCGTCGAGAAGGCCTTCGAGGTGGACGGCACGCACCTCATGCCCTCGGTGGAGCTGAAGGACGACGTGGACTACGTGCCGACCCGGAAGTTCGTCCTCTTCGGGCACCACTTCGCCTCCATCGCCGGGGGAGGCCCGATCATCGGCCCGACGGTGGCCCTCGTCTTCGGCTGGGTCCCGGTGTGGCTCTGGCTCGTCCTGGGAACGGTCTTCGTGGGGGTGGTCCACGACTTCTCGGCGCTCCTCGCGTCAGTGAGGGAGAAGGGCCGGTCGATGGCGGAGGTCGCCGAGCGCACGTTCGGGCGTGCGGGATTTCTCTCGTTCGTGGGCTTCACCATCCTCATGCTGGTGATGCTCACGTCCGTCTTCCTGACCCTGACGACGACGGCTCTCTCCTCGATGTACCCGGCGTCCTTCTTTGGCGACCTGGCCGGGCAGGTCCGGACGATGCAGCTGAACGGCGTGGAGCACGCGGTCATCGGCGGGATCGCCTCCACGTCCGTCATCTGCATCACGCTCTGCGCGCCGCTCCTGGGCTGGCTGCTCTACAGGCGGAACCTGAACGCGTACGTGGCCGGAGGCCTCGCGGTGGCCATCTGTGCCGTCTCCGTCTGGGTCGGCCTGACCTGGCCCCTCCAGATCGCCCCTTCGAGCTGGATGGTCATCCTCTCGATCTACACCGTCTTCGCCGCCGGGGTGCCGGTGTGGCTCGTGCTGCAGCCGCGAGACTTCACGAACTCCTTCATGCTCTACGGCGGCGTGGCGGCCATCCTCGGGGCGGCCGTCGTCCTGGGCGCGCAGGGAGCGACGATCCAGGCGCCCGCCTTCAACCTCGCCGAAGCGCTTCCGAAGCTCGGCTACGTCTGGCCCATCCTCTTCATCACCGTGGCGTGCGGGGCCTGCAGCGGCTTCCACGCCCTCGTGGCCGGTGGGACGAGCTCGAAGCAGCTGGCGCAGGAGAGGCCCGACGCAAAGGTGGTCGCCGCCGGGGGGATGGTCCTGGAAGCGGTCTTCGCCGTGGGGGTCGTCCTGGCCGTGGGGAGCGCCCTCTCCTTTCCCGAGTACGTCCGGATCGTCTTTCCCTCGGACCCTGCCGTGAAGGCCAACCCCATCCTGGCCTTCGCCCTGGGCATCGGCGGGATGTTCCACCAGGCCTTCGGGCTCCCGAAGGTCTACGGCACGGTCTTCGGCATCCTGATGGTGGAGGGGTTCGTCGTCACGACGCTGGACACGGCCGTCCGCCTCAACCGCTACCTCTTCGAGGAGCTATGGCGGGTGCTGATCCCGAAGCCTCCCCGTTTCCTGACGTCGTACCTGTTCAACTCCCTGCTCTGCGTCGTCCTCATGTACGTCCTGGCGTACTTCAACGCCTTCAAGCAGCTTTGGGCGCTCTTCGGTTCGGCCAACCAGCTCCTGGCCGCCCTGACGCTCCTGACCGTGAGCGCCTGGCTCCTCAAGAGGGGAAAGCGCTCGCTCTTCGCCCTCGTGCCGGGTCTCTTCATGCTGGCGACGACCCTGGCCTCCCTCGTGCTTCTCCTCGTGACGGACTACCTCCCGAAGCGGCACCTGATGCTCGCCGTCGGAGACCTGCTGCTCCTCGGCCTCGCCCTCCAGGTCGTCCTTCTCATGTGGAAGCACCGCAGGCAGATCGCCTGAAGAAGCAGAAGGGGACGATCCTCGGGACGTTCCAGTACATGCCGCCGGAGCAACTCGATGCGCGGCGTGGTCCTTGCCTGTGCTGGCCGCCGACTGAGCCCGACCAGTTCGCAGAGGCGCCGACGTCGGCGATCGCGCGCCTGCCAGAGCGTCCGGGCAACAGCGGCTGCCCCCGATGACAGGTCGCTGAACGGGTACGGGAGGAAACCTGAAAGCCCCGGACGCCTTGCGGCGGCCGGGGCCCGGAAACAGGGTAGGTTTGGAGGTTCAGGCCTTCGGGGTCGTCTCTTCGCCGGGGTTGACGAACTGGCGGGAGAAGGACTCCCAGGCCTGGTCGTCGAGGCTTGCGGCCGAGCCCTTGCCTGGGAGGCCGCCGTCGGCCATGACGGGGACGCGGGCCATCGTGCCGGAGGGGACCATGAAGTCGGCGAGGCGGTGGAGCTCTTCGCGCAGGAAGTGGGTGGCGGCGGCGCCGATGCGCAGGGGAGTGATGGCGGCGTGGTGGTCGCGGGTCCAGATGGAGGCGATCCAGCCGGCGCCGTAGGGGTCGCGGACGACGGCGGAGGGGTCGCTCTGGGCCTTGGCGTTGACCGACATGAAGGTGCCGGAGGCGGGAGAGGGGATGACGAGCTTGCGGCCCTTGACGGTGAGGGTGAAGAGCGGGTTGCCGCGCTCGATCGCAGCTCCCTGGACGGGGACCTCGACCCTGTCGATCTGGCCGACGGCCTCGGCGAGGAAGTCGTCGATGCCGACGCGGAGGCGGCCGTCGGAGGTGATGCGGAGCCAGGTGTGGGCCGTGTCGAGGAAGACACCCTGGGGAGGCTGGGGCACCTTCATCGCCACGATCGGCTGAAGCGCTTCGACGCTGGCGGTCCGGCGCTGGCGGGCGAGGAC
>JAKLEF010000274.1 GCA_022703195.1 Candidatus Fermentibacterota bacterium
GTAGAGTGCCTTCGGAGCGACAACCACGCCCGGGGCCATCAGGGCAATTCCCATCACCGCGGCCGACATCTCACTGGACTGGGAGGAGTAGAGTGCCTTCGGAGCGACAACCACGCCCGGGGCCATCAGGGCAATTCCCATCCCTTCAGCCGACATCTCACTGGACTGGGAGGATCAGAGTGCCTTCAGGCGTGACTACCGCACTCGCGATGGACGTCGGGAACACCAAGACGGCGATCGGGCTCTTCGAGGGCGGAGATCTGCTCCGGAGCTGGCGCGTGTCGACCCGGCACTGGACCCCGGACGAACTGGGGCTGCTGCTCCGCACCATGCTCGAAGGCAGGGGGGAGCAGCCTCCCGCCCTGCTGTCGTTCGCCACCGTGGTGCCTCAGGTGAGGCATTCCATCGAGAAGGCCGCGGCAGACTACCTGGGCGCCGACGTCATAGAGGTCTGCGCGGCGACCTCGGGCATAAGGGCATCCTACCCCAGGCCCGAGGAGCTCGGGCCAGACAGGATAGCGAACGCCGTCGCGGCGGTCCTCCTCGGGAACCTGCCCGCCATAGTGGCCGATTTCGGAACGGCCACGACATTCGACGTCATCGACGCCCGGGGCGAGTATCTGGGCGGCGCGATCGCCCCCGGGATAGGTACGGCCGCATCCGAGCTCTTCAGGAAGGCGGAGCTCCTCAATCCTGTCGATCTCGACCTGCCCGGCAGCGCGCTTGGGCGGACCACGGCCGAGGCCGTGAGGTCGGGGGTGCTGCTCGGTTCAGCAGGGGCGGCCGACAGACTGGTGGAACTCCTTTCCCCGTTCGCCGGGGACGGAGCCGTGCACCTGGCGACCGGAGGATGGGCGGAGGGGATAGCCGGGGTCTGCAGGACGCCCTTCGTTGTAATCCCGGCGCTCACCCTGATGGGTGTCAACGAGGTGGGGAGGAGATGCAGGGAGGGCATATCGAGATGTCCCGGAAGGTAGTGCTCGGCATCACATCGAGCGCGGCTGCCTACAAGGGGGTTGCGCTGGCGTCCATGCTCAGGAGGAGCGGTTTCGAGGTGGAGGGAGTGCTCTCCGGTCCCGCCACCAGGCTCATAGGCCCGGCCCAGCTGGCGTGCGTCACGGGCAGGGCTGTCCACACCGACCTGTTCCCGGCCCAGCCTGCCGACCCCATCCCGCACATAAGCCTCAGCGAGTCTGCTGCGCTGGCGGTCGTCGCCCCAGCCACGGCCCATTTCCTGGCGAGGATGGCCTGGGGCTTCGCGGACGACCTCCTCACATCGACGATCCTGGCATGCGACTGCCCCGTGGTGGTCGCCCCCTCTATGAACAGCAGGATGTGGGCCAACCCTGCCACGAGGGAGAACGTGCAGAAACTCGCGTCGAGGGGGGTCCGCATCGCCGGTCCCGTCAGCGGGGCTCTCGCCTGCGGCACTTCGGGCGAAGGCAGGATGATGGAGCCCGGGGACATCCTCTCGATCTGCCTCGGGATACTCGGAACGGGAGCCTGATGGGCTGCGATCCGGTCGAGACCGTCAGATGGGCTTCCGGAGCCGTGAGGATCCTCGACCAGAGAGCGCTCCCCGGCAGTGTCGAGTACCTGGACTGCCGCACCGTGGGCGAACTCGCCCATGCCATAAGGACCCTCGCGGTCAGGGGCGCCCCGGCCATCGGCATCGCAGCCGCCTACGGAGCTGCCCTCGCGGCTCTCACGGCCTCCCCGGGACCGGGTTTCACGGGCGGTGTCGAGGCGGGCATGGACCTGCTGGAGGCCACGAGGCCGACGGCCGTGAACCTGTCCCGCGCCCTGACGTCACAGAGGGCGGTTCTCCGCGACCCCGGGAACTCCGGCATGATCTTCGAGGCCCTGCTCGCGAATGCTGAATCGATCCTCGCCGCGGATCTCGAGGCATCGCGCCTGATGGGCCGTCACGGAGCCTCCCTCCTGCATCCGGGATCCCGCCTCCTGACCCACTGCAACGCCGGCGCGCTCGCGACCGGAGGCCTCGGGACGGCGCTCGCAGTGTTCTACGAGGCATGGGACAGGGGCCTCCTCGCCTCGGCCTTCGCCGACGAGACAAGGCCTCTCCTCCAGGGCTCCAGGCTTACGGCATGGGAACTCGCGCGGGCTGGGATCCCCGTGACAGTCCTGCCCGACTCGGCCGCGGCAGGACTGCTGGCCTCCGGGGCCGTCGACGCGGTCTTCACCGGCGCCGACAGGATCGCCTGCAACGGGGACGTCGCGAACAAGCTCGGAACCTATCCGCTGGCCCTCGCAGCCCGAGAGGCGGGCATCCCGTTCTACGTCGTGGCCCCGCTCTCCACCTTCGATCCATGGACACCGGACGGACCCGCTATCCCGATAGAGCAGAGGGACGGGGGGGAGGTGACGTCCATGGGAGGCTGCAGGACCGCCCCCGCCGGAGTCTCCGTCTACAACCCCGCCTTCGACGTGACCCCGCACGAACTCATCGCGGGCATCGTCACCGAACGCGGCATCCTCCGCCCCCCCTTCGACGCCGCCATCGCCGCCCTGCCGCAATCCCCAGGCCGATGAAGCCACCCCGCCCCGCGCAACCACGC
>JAKLEF010000275.1 GCA_022703195.1 Candidatus Fermentibacterota bacterium
ACCCGGGCTTCTCGATCGACTACATGAACCTTTCATACACCGCGAAGCAGGGCACGCTCGTCATCGTCCCCTCCTACTTCGGCGTCTACATGCCCGACATCGAGTCGCTCGAGGAGATGATGGACATCTCCGGGTGCAGGATACTGCTCGACTACGCCCAGGCCCTCTACGCACCGTGCCCCGACAGGTTCGCGGCGGTCTACTCGCCCAGGAAGTTCCTCGGGGTGCCCGACGGGGGCCTGCTGGTGGTCGGAAGGGGCAGCCGGCTCAGGGAGCCTCCCGTCCCCCTGCTCAAGGTGGACCAGGCGGTTTTCGGCGAGAGGATGTCCTGCCACGGCATACGGCTGGAATACCCCCACGGCGACGCTCTCGACAGCTTCCGCAGGCTCGAGCGCGACATGCCCCTGGGCCCCTACAGGATGTCCGACCTGGCCTCCTCGCTGTTCGATTCCTTCGACCACGCCTCCGCCTGCGAGGCCAGGAAGGCCAACTACGCGGCGCTCTCCTCCGCCCTGCCAGACGGCCCTCCGCCCAGTCCGGGCGTGCCGCTGTGCTTCCCGTTCCCCGTGACGGCCGACAGCTTCAACTTCTTCAGGAGGAGCCTAATATCGAAGGGGGTCTTCGTCCCCTACTACTGGCCGGACCTTCCGGAGGCCGTCGACGACCTGGGCAGGACCCTGCTGGCCCTGCCCGTGGACCAGAGGTACGCTCCCTCCGACATGGCGGCGATGGCGGCCCTCCTGGCCGCCAGGCCGGGAGACGGGGCGTGATCCCCGCGGGCAGTTCGTTCTACTCCGAGGAGGAGCTCGCCGGCCTCGGGCTCAAGTCCTTCGGGCACGCGGTGAAGATCAGCCGGAAGGCCTCCCTCTACAACACCGGCCGCATCGAGATCGGCAGCCACGTCAGGATCGACGACTTCTGCGTGCTGTCCGGCTGCTCCGATGGGTATCTGAAGATCGGATGGTTCGTCCACATAGCCGCCCACTGCTTCATCGAGGCCTCGGCGGGCGTCGAGTTCATGGACTTCTCCGCGATCGCGGCGGGAGGCGTGATATACGGCGGCACCGACGACTACTCTGGGGAGCACCTCACCAATCCGAACGTGCCCTGGGACATGAGGGAGTTCGCATGGAAGCCCGTCCTCCTGAAGAAGCACGCGCTGGCCGGAGCCTCCGTCACCATCCTCCCGGGGGTGACGATGGGCGAGTGCAGTTGCGCCGGGGCGGGATCCCTCGTGGTGAGGGACATCCCCGACGGCGAGATGCATGTCGGCATTCCCGCGAAATATCTCAAGAAGCGCAGCTTCAGGATGCTGGAACTCGAGCGGCGATACCGCGAAGGGCTCGCCGACGGGACCTACCCATGCGGGTTCTGCCGGGATCTCGGTGCAGGGGCCGGTGATCGCACATGACGTCGGTTTACCCTCTCCATGTCGTGGCCGGAGGCTCCTCCGAAGTGGGCAGGATCATCTGCGACGGGCTTGCCGGGAGGGGGAGGCGGGTCATCTCCACCCATTTCGCCCACCCGCCGTCCACCGGCTCCGCGATCCGCTCGATCCGATGCGACGTCAGGGTCCCCGCGCAGTGCGAGTCCTTCGCGGAAGAGATCTTCCGCACCGAATCCGAGGTGTTCCTCACCTATCTGCCCTCCCTGAAGGTGGACCGTGTGACGCATCGTCTCTCGGCCGACGAATGGCTGCGTGTGATCGACGTGAACCTCAACGGAGCCTTCAATGTCGTGTCCGCCTTCCTCAGGAGGATGAGGGAGCGCGGATACGGCAGGATCGTGCTGGTGGGTTCGGTGTCGGGCAGGATGGGCTATCCCGGGACGGCCGCCTACAGCGCCTCCAAGGAGGCCCTGAGAGGGCTCTCGAGGGTGATCGCCGTCGAGAACGCAGGCCGCGGCATCACCGCGAACTACATAGAGCTCGGATTCATGAAGGTCGGGATGTCGCTGCAGATCCCGGAGGATGTCCAGACGAGGATCAAATCCTCCATCCCGGCAGGAGACTTCGGCGGACCGGAGTCGCTTCTCGAGGCGCTGCTCTTCATCGAGCAGGCGCCGTATGTGACAGGGGCGGGAATAAGCATAGCCGGTGGTCTGTGACCCACCTGGAGGGATGACCGGGATGGCCCAGGAGACGTTCGTCAGGCGGGTTAAGATCATTGGCACCGGGAGCTGCACTCCGGAGCACCGTGTCTCGAATGCCGACCTGGAATCCAGGGTTGATACTACCGATGCCTGGATAAGGGACAGGCTGGGCATCTCGGAAAGGCGCATCGCAGGCCCCGACGAGCACACCTCCACACTCGCGGGATGCGCCGGGAGAAGGGCTCTCGAGTCGGCCGGGCTGGATCCGGCCGAGCTCGACATGGTGATCCTGGCAACTGCCACGCCCGACCGCATGGCTCCGGCGACCGCCCCCAGGGTGCAGGCGGCGCTCGGAGCGGTGAATGCGGCTGCATTCGACGTGAACGCTGTCTGCGCGGGTTTCATCTACGGGCTGACCGTGGGAGCCCAGTTCGTGGGAACGGGGATGTCCCACAAGGTCCTCGTG
>JAKLEF010000276.1 GCA_022703195.1 Candidatus Fermentibacterota bacterium
GGCCAGCCTGTCGGCCACTTCCCTGGTCGCTTTGGTCGCGTCGCCGAGCGATGGATACACCTTCAGGAACCTCTCGGCGGCCTCGACGAAGGCTCGTTCGATCCCTTCGCCGTCAGCCGCCGGCTCGCCCAGGAGGGCAAGGCAGCCCTCCCTGCTCCTCTCCGAGAACTCCGGCAGGGCGTCGGGTCCTATGCCGTTGGACCTGGCGAGGGAGATGAGGTTGCCGACCACCTCCTGCCACTTCCATTCACCGAATGCGTGGTCGAGCCTCGCCGCCAGGTCGTCCTCCTCACGGGTGAGCACCGAGGAGATGACCCGCTTCACGATCCTGTCACCGGCAGCCTCGTCGAGCACGGCCATGCCGGGCGGGAGGCCCAGCTCGAAGGAGTAGTCGCTGACGAGCCTCTCGCAGACTGCGTTCACGGTGCCGAACCTGGCCGCTGCGAGCCTCTCGGCCTCGGCGGAGCGCCCCTCGGCCAGCAGCTTCGCGCGAACCCTCTGCTTCAGCTCCGAGGCCGCCTTCACCGTGAAAGTGGTGGCCAGGATGGCTTCGGGGCGCGCCTCGCCGCTGCTCACGGCATTGAACAGCTCTTCGGCAAGCCTGTAGGTCTTCCCGCTTCCGGCGCTCGCAGTGATGATCCCGACCGGGTTCACGACTGCTCCAACCCGCCGCTGATGAAGCCGTATGGCGACCAGTCGGGCTTGGGGGCGATTACGAGCCTGCCTTCGACGAGAGCGCTCCTCTTCGGGGGAGTCGCGCCTCCGGTCAGGGCGCAGGTGTCCTCGACAATTCCTCTACCGAACTGCTCCAGTCGCCCGACCAGAGCAACCCGGGCGGCATCCCATACCTCGCCGGGCGTGGGCCCCTCGATCCTCACGCTGTCGAAACTGCGGGAGCCGGCCACGAGAAGCCGCTGTCTGCTCGTGATGTAGTAGCCTATCGAGTGGGGGCGCTTCAGCAGGGCTACATAGATCGAGAGCTGTAGCGCGCCGCCCTCCTCCAGTTCCTTCCGCCGGTCATCCGCGCGACCCCATTTCATGTCCAGGACGATGTCGGGATGGCTCAGAACGATGTCGGGGCGCCCAGTCAGGCCCACCCCGTCGATCGTGGCCTCGAACCCCTCCTCCACAGCCGAAACGGAGGCCCCGGCCTCATGGAGGTGGGCGAACAGATCGCGGACCGCGCGCGTCACGATGCTGCGCAGCCTTGCCCGCTCGCTCTCGCGGCCGGGCATGAACAGGTCTGCGGCCATTGCGGGGCCATTCTCGTCGAACCGCCGCCCGGCAAGCAGGGCTGCCTGGTCCGGGTCGAGCAGGGGCTTGTTCACGCATCCCGCGAGGAGGCCTCCCGCGATCTCGTGCGACACCCTGCCCAGGAGGATCGGCCCTTCGGGAAGAGCCTCGGATGCGCCAGACGAGAGGTTCCCGCGGTACTGGAGCACCCAGTAGAGCGGATTGCCAAGCAGCAGCTCGAGCGAACTCGGAGAAAGCCTGTCGGGCGGGCGGATCGCTACTCCGGGATCCACATGCCATTCCAGCCGGGGCTTCGGCAGGGCAAGCCCGGGTACCTCGCGATTTGTAGCGACCGACGGGGGCAGATCTCTTGTCAGTCTGGCCGTCTGCTCCGAACTCAGCCGCGAAGTGATCTCGTCCCACAGGGGATGCGGAGCTTCCGGCTCGCCGTCCGCCCCGAACCTGGGGCATACCAGCAGCACGGAATCGGAAGCCATCTGCACCGGCCGCCTCCAGGCCCGGCTGAACTGCGCCGCCTGCACAGCGGGCTCGGGGAACTCGCAGCCCAGGGCTTCCAGCGCTGCCTTCTCCTCGGGGGTCAGCATCGAGTGGTCCACCGAAGGGGCGCTGCGCTCGGTGAAGTTCCACCACACCACCCTGCGCACGGGGGCGAGGATGGCGCCTGGCTCGGCAACCGACCCGATCCCGGCCTGGGCGACATGTACCGGAGGCTGCGACGCCTGAGCGGTGGCAGCCTTGATGAGCTTCTCGACCAGTGGCCTTGCGAGGCTGGCCATCCCCGTGGCCTGGCTGAGCTTCCGGAAAGAGGCGAGCTGCTGCAGCAGGCAGTCCCAGCGGGCAGCCCCGTTGTCCGGAGCGTTTGCCTTGCCCTTCGCCCATGTCTCCAGGGCGGTCAAGCGCCTGTCCAGCTCGGATGCGGGGAACTCGTCAGTGTTCGCGGAAGCCGAGAAGATCACGCCCAGGCGCTCGCTCACCCGCCTGCGCCTGTCCTCCTCGGGGATCGAGTCGAGGCCCTTCGAGAGGGAGTCATTCCAGGAGGTGCTGCCGACCGCCGGCCACTGCTTCAGAGCCCGCGCTAGCCTCGAGGCCATACTCGGGGGTATCGGCGACTCGTCGAGCGCAAGCAGTTCCTGCGCGAGATGCGGATCCTGCGGCGCCCATCCCAGGCCGATGACCAGGGGAAGGAAAGACAGATAAGTCTGCGCCTCCTTGAAACTGCGGGTGAAGGATGCGATGACCATTTGCAGGGCCGAGGCCAGCAGGATTTCGGGCAGGGCCAGGAGGAATATCTGCA
>JAKLEF010000277.1 GCA_022703195.1 Candidatus Fermentibacterota bacterium
AGAGGATCCTCAACAAGGACGTCTCCTTCGAGCGGACCGTGGAGATCCTCACGGAGGCGAAGGCCCGCGGCTTCAAGCTCGCCAAGTTCTACTTCATGATGGGTCTCCCGGTGCCGGGCAGGGGGAAGGGCGAGGCCGAGGCCATCGTCGACTTCTTCGACCGGCTGGCCCTGCGCTTGCCCATGCAGCTCAACGTCAACGTGGGCGTCTTCGTCCCCAAGCCCCACACGCCCTTCCAGTGGAGCGGCCAGCTCGGCGAGGACGAGGCCCTCGAGGCCATCCAGGTCCTGCGCGCGGGCCTGCGCCGCCACAAGGGCATCAAGCTCTCCTACCACTCGCCCTTCGTCTCCCTCCTCGAGGGCGTGATCTCCCGCGGCGACGAGAGGGTAGGGGGCCTCCTCCTCGAGGCCTGGCGGCGCGGCGCGAGGCTCGACGCCTGGGAGGAGCGCTTTGACCGGGAACTCTGGCGGAGCGTCTTCAACGACGCGGGCTGGGACGTCCTCGGGACTACCCTCTCGGAGCGCGGCCTGGACGAGGCCCTGCCCTGGGACGATGTCCTGGTGCGCGTGTCCAAGGCCGCCTTCAAGGAGGAATACCGCCGCGCCCTGGCCGGGGACCTCACTTCACTATGTGCGGAAAAGTGCGACCACGCCTGCGGATCCTGCTCGGACGAGGCCGAACTTGTATTGAATAGTGAACACATTGAAGCGATCCAGGCGGCGAAGGTCCGCGGCCCGGCCACACCCAAGGGCAGACTCGTGTTCCGCTTCTCGAAGAGCGGCGTCGCCACCTTCTTCCAGCACCTGGGCATCGTCGAAGCCTTCGAGCGGGCCTTCACGATGCTCGATCTGCCCGCCGCCTACTCGGAGGGCTTCAATCCCATGCCCCGTTTCGAGGTCGCCCAGCCCCTGCCGATCAGGGTCTCTTCCTCGGGAGAGATAGCCTCTCTTCTCGTTTCGGTTACGGACGACGAGCCGCTCGGCTCCTTCAAGACGCTCGAGAGCCTCGTCGAGGCGCTCAACGGCTGCCTTCCCGAAGGCCTGCGCGTGGAGGAGGTCAGGCGTTACCCCCAGAAGGTCCAGGCCAAGATCCACAGCCTGGGGGGCCTCTCCTGGGGCTCCGTGTACCGGGTCAGGCCACTCTCCGAGGCGCGCTCCTTGGAAGGCCAGGCCTACACGGCCGACGGACTCGCCCTGGACCTGGCCGGCAGGGTCGCCGCCCTGTCGATCGCCTCAGGCTCGGCGGTTGTCGATCCCCTCGACCCGTCCTCCGTCCTCGTCCGCCTGCCCGACCCCAAGAGCAAGGACTACGGCCTCGTGCGCATCCTCGAATCCCTGGTCTCCGCCCGGCCCGTGCAGTCAGTCTTCGAGATCGAGCGGGTCGCCTGTCTCGCCTCGGCCGTCAAGGATTCGCCGCCCACGGACTACTTCGAGGCCTTCGCGGCCCTGCACGCGCCCAAGGCCTAGCGGCCTACGGGATCGCATACGCATGAAGAAGCCCGGACAGGTGACCCCTGTCCGGGCTTTCGTTTGCCTGAAGATCCGGCATCCGTCAATAAGTAGACAGAATGTACATTATACGAAGCTAAGGATGTTTTTATTAGGATATCTTTCTATTCCTTGGTAAGGGCTATCGCTCCATTGGTCAACATTGTCGGTCTGCTGATAAGGGGTTTGAAATTGGCGTCCAGGCCATACGCGAATACATAGGCCTGGACATAGGCATAGTCAGCTGGGTCTAACCCTTTCTCGAACAGGCAATCGGAATCCTTCTTGAAATCGCCGAAATTACGATATGCTTTCCCCGCACTGTCATAGCTGTTGCGCCGGATTAGAAGATTCTTGGCGAGAGATCCATCTATGGCGATGGTTCCGTATCCCGCGGCAGTCAACGCGAATTCCGCATAAATGGTTTTCCCCGTATCGGCTGACGCAACATCGACCAAAGGAGGAGCATCCGCCGCTCCCGATGAAACATCCACAATTCGTGAATAGCCCTTGGAGTTCAATCTGGCAAAGATCACGTCGGGAGAGATGTCGTCCCAAGAGGATCGTATGTAGCTGTCGTCGCTCGTAGCCGTTGCGATGGCCGAACTCGAGTCGCCGTCATAGATCCTGTAATAGACCTCATAACCAAGGAAATAGGCACTATCGTTGGCGGTGTTATGAGTGAAGTCGAGCGTCGTGCTGCTCAGCGGCGATACCCCCGACGCCGGATACAGGTACGGATAGTCGTCGATCCCGCAGCCACCGGCCAGCGCGGCCAGGGTGAGGCAGAGGATCGGGCCGAGGAGAGAGAGGCGGGGCGCCTTTCGGCGCCCTGCCCTACTGCTTGCGTCCATGTCCCTTCTTGACGACGAGGGGGGGCGGATCCAGGCTCTCCACGCAGTCGACGAGCTCGTAGATGAGGACGGGCTTGTTCTTGCCCTTGACCCGGATGTTGTCGAGCTCGCGGACGACGAAGTGGTCCTTCACGAGGCCGTAGGTGTACTCGCTGATGATGACGTTGGTGCCGTATTCCTTGTTCGTGCCCTCCAGGCGC
>JAKLEF010000278.1 GCA_022703195.1 Candidatus Fermentibacterota bacterium
GAGGCGGTAGTTGAAGCAGGTACTCTGGATATCTCCTGGTCCGATGTCGGAGGAGGCCAGGATTCGATCGACGTCTGGGGTGGAGGGCGGCTTGTATGGGGTGAAGGCAACATAGACGCCGATCCTCTGTTCTTCGCCGGCCCCATGAGCGACTACCATCTCGATACGGAGACGTCTCCCTGCATCGATGCCGGAGATCCATCTCCGGCGTACTACGATCCAGAGGACCCGGCCAACCCCGGCTATGCCCTCTGGCCGGCTCTAGGAACGATCAGGAACGACATGGGCGCCTATGGAGGCCAGGGAGTCTGCTACTGGGTAGGTATAACCGAGGAACCGGCACCTCCAGCCGGAGAGGCTTCTCTTGCGGCCTTCCCGAATCCGTTTTCGTTGATGACTGCGGTGATCTTCCAGCTTCCCGAGCCCGGCATGGCCGCGTTGCAGGTCTTCGATGCAGCAGGCAGGCTGGTCGAGACACTCACGGACGGAGAGTTCGACACGGATCCTCATGCCGAAGTCTTCTATGCATCCGACCTTCCCTCCGGCGTCTACCTGTGCCGGCTCCAGGCCGGGGCTTCCTCTGCCACCGCAAGGGTCGTTCTGATCAGATAGCACAACCCTGGCACTGTTATCTGCTCGATCCTCGCAGCTTCCTCTCCGTTATCACCTGCCTGCTCCAGCTATCGCCTTTCGCCAGAGCATCCATGATGACTTGCTCCGGCAGTTCGAGCAGATCGAGCCACTGGGTCACCCTCGCCCTCGACACTCCCAGTCTCCGGGCCAGCTCGGCACGGCTGATGCCCTCGGCCGCCATGCGGTCCCTCAGCTCCATCGCGTAGATCACTGGATTGCGGTATGTCTTCCTGGTTCTGGGTTCGGGGTGCCGCATGGCAAGGCTGATCGGGATGGTCAGGACTGGGTCACGGAAAGTTCGCCTTGATAGAGCTGTGGCGAGCCACGTCTCTCTTGATAACATGCATATTCCGCCTTGACTCGCTGATCGATCGCGAGCCATCCTCCTCTATTAATGATCCCATCGATCCGGGTGTCAGCAGACCTTATGTATCTGCATACTCTTCGACGTGGGTTCATGGCATTCCCTGAGTCTGCTCGAGATCGGAGATCGAGGGTGAAAACGCATCGATTCAGGCCGTTCGATGAAGCTGTCGACAGGGAGACGGTGAAGGGGTTTCTCGAAGAGACCCTCCGGATCGGCTGTGACGAGCCAGTAGACATCGAGGAGAACGCAGCCTTCTACTTCGCCGCCGTCAGGAGGGCCCAGGAACGGGATATCCGGTTCTGCTCGATGATGCTCGAAGGTGATGAAGCAGTCGGATTCGTCGATGTGTTCACGATGCCGAAGAAGCCTGATTCCGGCTTCATGAGATTCTGCTATGTCGTTCCCGGGAAAAGAGGATGCGGGGCATCGGACAGCATCGTCGACTACTGCGACGAGCTGCTCTCCGGGTACGGGTGCGGAGAAATCCTTCTCGACGTGAGGGCCAGCAACGGGAGGGCGGTCGGTTATTACTCGAAGCACGGCTGGATTGTCCGTGAGGAGAGGCCTGGAGGTTTCCTGAGGATGGGCCGGATCACGAAAACGAGTGGCGGCACGGCTTCAGAAGCCGGGAGCTGTGACCTTCCTGGCCCGGGGAATACCTGCCCTGGATTCAGATAACCAGCCCATCCCAGCCCGAGAGGTTCAGGTCGATGGAAGCAGACTCACTGAGAGACATCCTGCACGGTCGTGGCATCGAGATCGAACCGGGAGCAATCGTTCGGATCGGTGAATGCTCCTGGCGGGCGCAGGGCCGTGCAGGTGACATGATTCTCCGCTTCATCCCGCAGGAAGCCCACCGTGTCCGCAGGGCCTTCAGAGCTATCCCTCAGATGAGATCGAGTTCTTCTCTGTCGCTTCAGCCTCTGCTCGACATGATCCAGTCCGAAGGGGGAGCGCTTGCGGTCCTCGAGTGGGTGCCGGGATCGACCCTCCGTGAGACCTCTCAGGATGAGTTGCCGGTTTTCTTCGATCGACTCGCGCAATGGCACATGGCCAATGCCGTCAGGAATCCCCTGTACTCGAGGTATACCGACTGTGAGTATCGCTCGATAGGGGAGTTCCTCGACGGAGAGGTGGACTATCATCTCGGCATCCTGGGTTTGCATCGACAGGAGAAAGCCTGTTCTGACATCCTCGAGCCGCTCAACTCCGGCTTCACGACCTACATCCACGGCGATGTGCATACCGGGAACATTCTCCGAAGACCGGACGGGAGCTTTGCACTGCTTGATCCCGAGTACCTTCATGTGGGATGCAGCTACATGGATCTCGACTACATTGACTGGTGGGGGATCGAACCCGATCCGGCTCCATGGTGGATTATCAGGGACCATGCCCGGGAATCCGTCGCAGCCTACTTCTCAGCGCTCGGAGTCGCGGCCGGGGAGATTCCGGCGGTAATGAAGGCTGTCTGCCTGCTCGGTGCGCTACGCAGCCACACCGATTCCGTCAGGTTCGGCACAG
>JAKLEF010000279.1 GCA_022703195.1 Candidatus Fermentibacterota bacterium
TGTAGAGGCTCTCGAAGACACCGTTCCTGATCATCGGGAACTTGCGGGTCGGCATGCCCTCGTCGTCGAACGGGGTCGCCCCCATCGCCCCCACTGCGTGAGGATCCTCGACGAAGGTGATCTTCTCCGAGACGACCCTCTCACCCTTCCTGCCGATCAGCGGGGAGGTTCCGAAATAGACGGAACGCGCGCTCAGGGCGGACCTCAGCCTCCAAGTCAGGGCATTCATTGCCTGGGGGTGGAACAGCACCTTCATCCTGCCGGTGGGGGCGTCGACCTCCTCGAGACCGCGGGCGTAGAACTCGACGAGCTCGTCCAGGCTTTCTGGGGCGATCTCGCACTTGTCGAGAGAGTACCTGAACTGGCCCAGCGAGGTCTCAGTCGCGGGGAACAGCACCTGCGCACCGACGTAGAAGCCCCCGCTCGAAGACGACACGTCGAGCGAGTCCGAATTGATGATCCTGGTGGTGCTCTTCACGAAGCCGCCGGAGCTGTCCACCTGGCCGCCGACCCTGCCCGAGAGCCCGTCCAGGGCGCCCCTGCACGCGTCGACGATGTCCGAATAGCCCAGCCCTGCGATGGAGGAGTGGATCGTGTCGAGCCCGACGGGTTCGTGGGGCCCCGGGAAGCGGTACCCGGCCTCGACTCCGCCCTCCATCGAGGCCACGGCATTGGAGAGGAGGTCGTGGCGGTCCGTAAGGTTCTGCGTGTAGGCGGTCCCGAGGATGCCGTCCCTGATGATCCTGAGGGAGTACCCGGAGTTGATCGAGGTGGACAGCTCGGTGACCGAGCCGTTCCTCATCGACAGGCTCGTGCTGCTGTGCTCGCGGTAGAAGACCTCGGCCTGGTCGGCTGCGTCCATCGCCATCCGGAGAAGCTTCTCCATCACACACCCCCCACTACCATGCCCGATATGAGCACATGAGGGCCTCCGTAGTTCGACTTGATGTTGGTCTGCCCCTTGCCGCACCCGCCGCGCTCCGACAGCCTGAAGTCGGAGGCGGCGTCCGCGATGTTCGCCAGCGTGGTGAAGAGGTTGCCCATGATGTTGATGTCGCGGATCATCCGGCCGACGCGGCCGTTCTCCACCACGAACCCGTACTGGGCGCCGAACGTGAAGTTCTCGCCGCTGGTCTGGCCGCCCTTGGCGTCGAGGAGGTACAGGCCGTCGCCCATCCTGCTGAAGAGATCGTCGACGCCCGCGGTGCCGGGTTCGATGAAGATGGTGCCCATGCGCACGATGGGCTCGTAGCGGTAGTCCTCGGCGACGTCGTGGCCCGTGGGGGCCTCGCCGAAAGCCGCTGCGGTGGCCCTGGAGTGGAGCCTCCCCGTCAGGACGCCGTTCTTCATGAGCTGGACGCGCCTGACGGCCACGCCCTCGTCGTCGTACCTGTATCGCCCGAGCTGGCCGGGAAGGGTCGAGTCGGCCACGATGCTGACGGCCTTCGACCCGAGCTGCGCCCCGAGGGCCATCCTCGCCCGGAGGGAGGGGTTGTCCTCGATGATGTCGGCCTCGCTGAAGTGCCCGAAGGCCTCGTGGGTGAACACGCCGGCCATGCTGGGATTGAGCACGACGTCGTAGGTCCCGCCCCTCACCGGTTCGGCGTCGAGGAGCCTGGCTGCGACACCGGCCCGCTCTAGGAAAATGTCCTCGCGGCCGACCAGCGACTCCCACCCGTCGGCGCCTCCGACAGCCACACGGATGTTCTGGAGCAGGTCGCCCTTCTTCGCGACAACCTCGCCCGCGATCGCCACGGTGACCAGCACCTCGCGGATGGCAGTCCCCTCGCTGTTCACGTAGTGCTTCTCGCGGCAGACCTCGTGATAGGCCACGTTGGTGGTGGCTATGCCCGGCTGGTCGAGCATCAGCGTGTTGTAGGCCCTCGCCGCCGCGATCTTGTCGACGATGGGGATCTGCCGGGGATCGACCGACATGACGGGCTCGACATCGTCCTCGACTACGGGCACGGGTGCGAGTTCGACCTTCCTCCCGCCGAACCGCATCATCGTGGATGCGCCCTCGGTCGCGAGCGAGAGCGCCCTCGGCACGTCATCCTCCTTCGTCACGACCGCGGAGGAGAATCCGGTGCCGCTCCGCGCCCTAACGACGTAGCCGTCGGTCGCGCTGGCGTTGACCTGTTTTATCTCCTTGCCGCTGAAGGAGATCACAGTCTGCTTCCGGATCTCGTAGCGGATGTCCGCGAAATCCGCGCTCCGCTTCGAGATCATCGCCCTCAGTCTTTCCCGCATGGCATTCCTCTCGCCTGGATGGCTGGGCAACGCTGTGGTGATCGAGGATGCGCAGATATAAGGAAGGCTGCGCCGATGGTCGAAGATGCCGTCCGGAACAGGGTTTGCGTCAGTGGTGAGTGTCCACGCCCCGTCGCAGAGCGAGGAGGTATAGGCAGAAGGCGGCGGCGGCGAAGCCCGCGGCCTGCGCGAGGATGATCAGGATCGCGCCGGAAGTCGGCCAATGGCCAGCAACGGAGCTCGGCATGGCCGCACCGGTCATCCGGAATGCCG
>JAKLEF010000028.1 GCA_022703195.1 Candidatus Fermentibacterota bacterium
CCAGGCCAGGCCCTTCACCGCCGTGATCAGGAGGGTTCTGCAGTTCGCCTCGGTGAGGGTCGTGGCCCTGGCAGCGGTGCTCACCTCCGGCAGCAGGCGCGGGGAGGCTTGCGCGGGGCGCGGGGATTTAGATAATCCCACCGACGGAGGTGGAGATGAATCCTGATCTCCTCACGAGCATACTGACCGCGGTAGCGCTGGGCCTGGCATCGGGCCTGATGATCAGGCTCCTCAGGAACGTCAGCGAGGGCAGGCGGCTGGGCTTCTGGGTCTTCCTGGCAGTGGCCGTGCTGTCGGCCTACCTCGTCACCAGGGCGATCCATCCCGACGTCTCGGGCACCGGCATGGAGATCTTCCTCACCACGGCCGTCATGCTCTCGGCGAACGCCCTGCTGCAGCTCATGAACATCCTGCTCTGGGAGCAGTTCCTCAGGCGCAGGCGGAACATCTCGGTCCCGCGGCTGATAATCGACCTGATCAACTTCCTCGTCCTGGCGGTTGTGGCAGTCAGCATGCTGAAGACGGTCTTCCACGTCGATCTGAACGCCCTTCTCGTAACATCCACCGTGGCGTCGGCGGTGGTGGGCCTCTCCCTTCAGGACGTCCTCGGGAGCGTGGTCGCGGGCCTCGCCCTCCAGATGGAGAAGCCTTTCGCGGTGGGCGACTGGGTCGAGATCGACGGCGACGAGGGGCAGATCATGCAGATGAGCTGGCGCGCCATCTACATGCGCGACCGCAGCTCGCACGTCATAATCCACCCCAACTCGAGCATCACGAAGCAGAAGGTCAGGAACCTGTCGAAGATCAGCCCGTTCATGGCCCGCTTCCAGATGGGCATAGCCTATCCGCATCCCCCCGGCGTGGTGAAGAGCACACTGATCTCCGCGACGCGTGAGATCGAGGAGATCAGGCGGGAGCCCCAGCCCCACGTGTTCCTCAAGTCCTTCGGCGACTTCGCCGTGGAGTACGAGCTCAGGTTCTGGATGAACGACTACGGCAGGAAGTACGCCGTCCTCGACGCCGTTGCCACGCGCATCTGGTACGCTCTCCGCAGGTCGGGCATCGAGATCCCCTACCCCGTGCGCGACGTCAACGTCAGGATGATACCCGAGGATCTCGAGAAGCGCAGGGAGGACTCCGCCTACGAGACCATCTATGCCGAGCTGCGTTCCATCCCGCTGTTCGACGGCCTCTCGGACGCGCAGATAAGCTCGATCTCGGCCACATCCTGCATCCAGAGGTTCTCGGCCGGCGAGAGCCTGGTGATACAGGGCGACACGGGCAACTCGATGTTCCTGGTGAAGTCCGGGCAGCTCAGGGTCGAGGTGGCTGGAGCGTCGTCCCGCGCGGTGGTCGCGATGCTCGGGACGGGCGACTTCTTCGGCGAGATGAGCCTGCTCACCGGCGAGCCGCGGTCGGCATCCGTGATAGCCGAGACGGATACCGAGGTGATCCGGATTGCGAAGGACGACTTCGCCTCCCTGATCAGCACCGATGCCGGCGCCGTGGAGGTACTCTCCGCAGCACTGGAGGAGAGGCTGAAGGAGAACGCCGAGAGGGCCGCCCTGTCGAGCGGTCAGGAGCCCCGCGCCCCCCAGCGCTCCCGGGCCGACATCCTCTCGAAGATCAGGGGCTTCTTCGGGATCTGATACCGGGCTACCAGTCCTCCTGCTGTTCGGGCCCGCCGCCGCTCTCGAGCCCGTACATGATCCTTCGGATCGACTCCTCGTCGCTGCTGTCGAGCTGGCTGAACATCGTCTTCATCTGCGACAGGTGCTCGGTCATGAAGACAATGGCCTTGTTCATGCCCGCCTTGTCTGCCGTCACCACGAGGTAGCGCCCCTGCGTCGAGAGCGTGATGGCCGTGTCGTCCTTCCGCAGGTCCCAGGCCTTGCCCTGGACGGGCATCCTGAAGGCGAAATACCCCGCAGACACGAACAGCGAGACCGTGCCTTCGACGAAGAAGTCGGCCATGGCCTCCTGCGGGAAGGGGATCATCACCCGCTCCTGTTCCTCCCCCTGGACCGCAAGGGCCCTCCTCTGGCCGCTCCCCGTCCTGAACAGCCTGGCTATGGCCGGAGGCGTGGCGACCGCCGTGATGAGGACCATCAGGATCACGACCGCCATGTCGCCTGGGCCTATCAGACCTCTCGAGAGCGCGAGGCTTGCGGCGATTAGCCCGACCTCCTGCCTGGGCAGCATGCCGACGCCTATCCGCACGGCGCCCCGCAGGTTGAAGCCGAAGGCGAGGCTGGGCAGGCCGCATCCGATGATCTTCCCGGCCGAGATCAGGAGGGTGTAGGCCAGCCCGAAGCCCAGCATCGAACCCACCCCGCCCAGGTCGGCCATCATGCCGGTCACGCAGAACACGACGGGCACCAGCATCTCCCGGATCGGGGCGAGGGCGTTGTGGAGCACGTGGACCATGTCGGTCTCGGAGAGGCTCAGGCCGATGACGTACGCCCCGACGATCAGGGCGAGGCCGGAGGCTTCCGCGACGCCTGCACCCAGCAGCGCCGTGGCCAGGGCCGCGGCGCCCGCCGCCTCGAGCGAGCCCAGCTTCAGGAGGAGCCTCGAGATGCGCTTCTTCAGGAGGATGCCGGTCAGCAGGAGGCCGCAGAAGACGACAACGGCCTTGCCCACCACGATCGCCACCTCGCGGAGCATCGACGGCGACGTGCCGAAGGAGGACCCCATCGCAAAGACGAGGCTGAGGAACACGAGGCCTATCACGTCGTCGATCACCGCGGCCGAGAGGATCGTCGACCCCTCGGGCGAGTTGAGCTTCCTCGCGTCGCTGAGCACGCGCACGGTTAGCCCGACGGAGGTGGCGGTCGCAACGGCGCCGAGCACGAGTGCGACAGGGTCGGTCAGCGAGTCCGCCCTGCCCGCCCAGACCACCGACGCTGCGCCCAGGACGAAGCTGAGGACCGCTCCGCCCAGCCCGGCCGCGAGCCCGGCGGGGGCGTAGGCCAGGAACTTCTTCAGGTTCGTCTCGAGGCCGGCGTCGAACATCAGCACCACTGCACCGACGATCGTCAGGGCCTGAAGGAGTCCCGGATCGAAGGCTCCGGAGGGAGTGAGAGGGAAGAGCGGACCCAGGCCGGGGAACCGGATGCCGCCCAGCAGGGGCAGATGGACCGTCCCGGCGGGGATGGAGAGGCCGCCGAGGGCGAAGGGGCCGATGACAAGACCAGCGGCCACCTCGCCTATCACCGAGGGCTGACCCAGCTTCCTCTCGAAGAACCTGCCCGCGAACTTGGCGCAGATGACGACGATCGCGGCCTGGAATGCGAACAGCAGTTCACCCTGCATGCGGCGATCTCCCTCTACCCGAGCAGGCTTCTCGCCTCGTCCAGGCTCTGCGCCTCCATGAAGGCCCTGCGCTTCCGTTCGTCCGAGAGCAGCAGGGAGATCTCGGCGAGGCACTCCAGATGAGGGCCCGATGCGGCGGGGTTCGCCAGCGCGAGGAAGATAAGATGGGCGCGGCCGCAGTCGAGGCAGCCGAAGTCGAGGCCGGCGCGGGAGATGCCTGCGGCGCTGCATCTGCGCTCCACGGCCGGGGTGGAGGCATGCGGGAGGGCGACCCCGTCCGTCAGCCCGGTGGGGAGGGATCGCTCCCTCTCCTCGACGTCCCTCACCGCCCGTGCCTTGTCCGTCACCAGACCGGCTGCGGCGAGCGCGTCGACGAGTTCCCCTATCGCTCCCCACCTGTCCGTGGACGACAGGTCGGGGATGAATGCGTCCAGTTCCGGACAGGCCTTCTTCTTCATCGCGGAGCCCCTGTTCTGGTGTTGAGGCATTCCAGCATGGAGCATGGCCAATGAGCCGCCCGGGGTCAAGAAGGATGGCGCGCGAAGCCTGTCGAGATTAGCTTTCCGGCATGGATGGACCGACGATCCGAACCGTCTTCGGCAACGAACTGCGCGGAGCCCTGCGCGACAGGACCCTCACCACCCATTTCATCGTCATTCCCCTTCTGCTTTATCCCGTCCTCCTCTGGCTCGGCATCACCGTCGCCCTCCTGTACGACGCGGGCTCCGAAGACACGTCGTACAGGGTCGGCATCTCTCCGGGCCTCGACCCCGCCCTCGCCGGGGAACTGAGAGCGGATCCCTCCATCGACGCGTTCTTCGCTTCCAGCGGTGCGGAGACCGGGGGCCCGGGCGGAGGGTTCGACGCCACCGCAGGGCCCGTCCCCGGTGGAGATGGCCTCCCGGGAGGCTGCGTCATCACCGCGGACCTCTCGACCGACAGGGGCAGGACGGCTGCAGGGGTGCTGGAGGGTCTGGCGAGGGACGTGCGTGCGGCAGGGTTCGCGCGCCTGAGGGACAGCCTCGGCATCGGACGCGCGGAGTGGGAGGTGTTCCGCATCTCGACATCCAACGAGGCCGGCGGCAGGGACATGGGCGGGTTCATCCTCGGCCTCCTCCTCCCGGCCACGTTCGCCGTGATGGTCTCGATAGGCTGCTTCTACACTGCCGTGGACGCAACCGCCGGAGAGAGGGAGAGGGGGACGATAGAGACCCTTCTCTCCACCGGGGCGGACAGGTTCTCCATCCTGGCGGGCAAATACCTCTCGGTCCTGGTCTCGGGCATGACGTCCGGGCTTCTCAACACGGCCTCGATGATCCTGTGCGTATCCGCCATCCTGGGCCCTCTGCTGCGCAGCGAGGGGGAGGAGATCTCGTTCGCCGTGGAACCGGGCGCCGCGTTCTCGGCGGTGTTCGCCTCCGCCCTTCTTTCGGCTCTCCTCTCCGCCCTCATGATCGCCTCCTCGTCACTGGCGCGGAACTACAAGGAGGGGCAGGCCATGGTGACGCCGGTCTACCTGCTGTCGGTCCTCCCCGTCATCTTCATGCAGGATCCGTCGATATCGTTCTCGGTTTCCACGGCGGCGGTGCCGGTGCTCAACGCGGCCCTGCTCCTGAGGGACTCCCTGACGGGGCCCGCGGAACCTCTCCCGATGGTCATTTCGGCGGTTTCGACGGCTCTGTTCTGCCTCGCCGCCCTGTGGGCCGCATCGTCGCTGCTGTCGCGTGAGGAGGCGGCCTTCCCCGGTGAGGCCACCGGGAAGAGGAGCCTCTACTCCCTGCTGCGCGGAAGGAGGAACACCGGACATGCCTGACAGCGCCGTCACGGCTGTCGACCTGTGCAAATCGTTCGTCGACGATTCGAGGGGCGTCATCAGGGCCGTTGACGAAGTATCCTTCCACGTCGACAGGGGCGAGGTCCTGGGAATCCTCGGGGTCAACGGCGCAGGGAAGACCACAACGCTCAGGATGCTCGCGACGCTCATCGAGCCCACGTCTGGAACCGCCTCGGTCGACGGGCACGATGTGCGTGAGGACCCGAAGGCCGCCCGGAGATCGCTGGGCTTCCTCTCGTCCACCACTGCCCTCTACCCAAGGCTCACCGCCAGGGAGACGCTCAGGTTCTTCGCCAGGATGAACGGATACCCCCGTGAGCGCCTGGAGGAGAGGGTCGAGAAGGTCGTGGAGATGATGTCGATAGGCTCCTATGCGGACACCAGGATCGAGAGGCTCTCCACGGGGATGAAGCAGAAGGTCTCCATCGGGAGGGCGATGGTCCACGACCCGCCGGTGCTGGTATTCGACGAACCGGCGGCCGGGCTCGACGTGCTCAACGCGCACGAGATGCTCGCGATGATCGAATCACTGCGCGACTGCGGGCACGCCGTCGTCTTCTCCACGCACGTGATGTCCGAGGCCGAGAGGATATGCAGCCGCATCGCCGTCATCCACCAGGGAAGGATCCTCGCGGAAGGCACCGTGCCAGGCCTCCTGGAACGAACCCGTGCGGACACCCTCGAGGATGCCTTCGTGTCACTGGTGGAGTCGGCGCGTGTCTGAGAATCTCCGGTGGACGGCGTTCCTGGAGCTCCTGGGCGCGGAGCTCCGGATGCTCTTCCGCGACAGGAAGACCCTCCTCATCTCCATTGTCCTGCCGGCAGTCCTGACTCCCTTGCTGATGTTCGGCTCCTCGAAGATCGCGGAAACCCGTGAGGAGGAGATCGCCGGCGACACGTGCAGGATCGTCCTGTCGGGCAACGCCCCCGATTCCGTCATCTCGGCGGTTTCCCGGGCGATCGCGTCGGGGGGCGGCCCGGTCTCTGTGTCTCTTGCGGATTCTCCCGATCCGGAGCAGCTCGATTCCGGGCTCGTGCATGCAATCGTCACGGCGGATGTCGGCAGGCGTCCGGTGCCGGTCGTGGACGTGGCCTACAGGGCCGACATGGACATGTCGCGGGCCGCTCTCGACGCCATCCTGCCCCGGCTGGAAGCGCTGCGCGACTCCACCAGGGAGGCGGTCCTGTCGCGGTCGGGGATCTCGTGGGCGCCTGACTCGGCGATGATCCGGATCGAAGACACCGCTCCGCCTGGGGCGAGGGAGGGATCGGACTTCGGCAGGCTGGCCATGCTGTTCGTGATGCTCCTGCTCCTGTCCGGGGTGTCGGTGGCCGCGCTCGACAGCATAGCCGGAGAGAGGGAGAGGGGATCGCTGGAGACCCTGCTCTCGACCGGTGTCGACAGGGGGGTGATCACGGCCTCCAAGCTCTCTGCCGCCTGCGCCGTGGGCCTCATGTCGGCCCTCGTCCAGGCAGCCGACCTCGCCCTTCTCGCAAGACTCGGCTTCTTCGAGACGCAGGGAGGGGGATTCCTGCCCCCAGCCTCGGCCTTCTCGCCGCTCCTGCTGGTGCCGGTGATACCGGCGGCAATCTTCGCCGCCGCCCTGGTCCTGTTCGTCTCCGCCGGGGCCTCGACCTTCAAGGAGGCTCAGCTCAAGATGCTCCCTGCCCTCCTTGCCGCTGTCGCCCCCACCCTCGTGACGCTCTTCCCCGGGATAGGCAGCGCCCCGGTGACGAGGGCGGTGCCGGTCGCCGGCCTGGCGGTCTCCTTCCGCGAGATCCTCTCGGGCAGGCAGGACATCGCGGGCCTTCTGCTCGCCGCCCTCTCGACCCTGTCACTCGCCGCGATCCTCGCATGGGCGGCGGCCAGGTCGATGTCGGGCGAGGGCATCATCCGGGGCTCCGCATCCCCGGAACCGGGGCCGGCCATGCTGGGAAGGCGGGCCTTCCAGGTCTACGGCATGATCTGGGCCGTCAACGTCATAACATCCATGCAGATGGAGAGGCTGTACGACGTCCGGACATCCCTGCTGGTCGGCCAGTTCCTGATCCTGCTGGCTCCAGCCGTCTATCTCGCTATCAGGTACAGGCTTCCCTCCCGGACCGTACTCAGGCTGAGGTCGCCGGGGCTGCTCGCCCCTCTCCTGGCCTTGCCCTGCGCCGCAGGCGGGGTGATCCTCTCATCGGACCTGTACAGGCTGGCCTCGCTCCTGCTGCCTGCCGGAGAGCGCGTGCTCCACGACTTCGGCGACGCGATGACGACCGGTTCGACTGACGTGGCCGGGATGATCCTGCTGTTCTGCCTTATCCCCGGCGTCGTGGAGGAGTTCGTCTTCAGGGGCGTCCTGATGGGTTCGCTCGCAGCGCGAAGGGGGTGGGGGCCTCACGGTGCGCTCGTCGCCTCTGCCCTGGTCTTCGGGATGTTCCACTTCCTCTATTTCCGGATAGTGCCCACGGCCTTCATCGGGATCCTGGCGGGCCTGGCGGTGCTCAGGTCGGGTTCGCTCTTCACCGGCATGGTCTGGCATGCAGCGTCGAATGCCGTCGCGCTGCTCGCGGCCAGGGAGGCGGTCGAGCCGGTCGGGCTGCCCCTCTGGGGGCACGCCGCGGCTGCCGTCGTCGTAGTCGGAGGGCTGCTGCTGATGGGAAGGGGCCGGGTCAGGCTCCGGGCCGGCCGGGGGCGGGGCCCAGGATCGACAGGAGGCCGTCGAGGCGGAACGGCTTCTGCATGATGCCGTCGGGCGTCCTCGACCCCATCCTCTCCTCGACCTGGAGCCTGCTGTAGCCGCTTGCGATTATCACCCTGACGGCCGGGTCCATGCCCCGCAGGAACTCGAGGACTTCGGGACCGTCCATCCCCGGCATCGCCAGATCGAGTATCACCGCATCGAACCCGCCCTTCGTCCTCCTGAAGATGTTGACGGCCTCGAGTCCCGACGAGGCGGCGGTGACGGCGTAGCCTATCTTGACGAGCATCCTCTCGAGCACGTTCCTCACGATCTCCTCGTCGTCGACCACCAGTACGCAGCCGTTCGGAACCCTCTCTCCGCGCCTGGCGGGGACATCAGCGGCGGGTGACGATCCCTGGGGGCGAAGTGACGGGAGCAGCACCTGGACGGTGGTGCCCTGCCCCTTCTCGCTGAAGACGCGCACCGATCCACCGTGTCCGCGCGAGATGCCCAGCACCGCAGCCAGCCCCAGCCCCCTCCCGGGTCCGCGGGTCGAATAGAAGGGGTTGAAGAGCTTC
Organism: Candidatus Fermentibacterota bacterium; assembly: GCA_022703195.1. Classification (GTDB taxonomy): domain Bacteria; phylum Fermentibacterota; class Fermentibacteria; order Fermentibacterales; family Fermentibacteraceae; genus Fermentibacter. The sequence continues at coordinate 8,397 of JAKLEF010000028.1, forward strand.
TCCTTCTGCCCCGCATCGAGGCCCGATCCGTCGTCCGACACCTCGATGTAGGCGTACTCGCCCGAGCGAAGCATGGCGGGCAGGAAGAAGCCCCTCAGGGAGCTCTCGTCGAACATCGCCGCACCGGTCCTTACTGCGACGGATCCGCCCGATCCGGGCAGGGCCTCGAAGGCGTTCTTGACCAGGTTCAACACGATCTGCCCGATCTGGGTCGGGTCGGCCTCCACCAGGGGCAGCCCGTCGCCCATCACGAACTCGAGCGAAACGCCGTCCGGCCTGCTGACCGAGAGCAGGTCCTTCATCTCCAGGATCAGGGTGTTGAGATCGAGGCTCACCTTGCTCGAACCGCCCCTGCCGGCATAGGTGAGCATCTGGCGGCAAAGGTCCGAAGCCTTCCTGGAGGAGGATTCCACTTCGGCGAGGAGCCGGCGCGCCGACTCGGGCCCGTCGATCTGCTCCATCACGGTGTCCGTGTTCCCGATGATCGCCATGAGTATGTTGTTGAAGTCGTGTGCGATGCCGCCTGCGAGCATGCCGAGGCTCTCGTAGAGCTGGGTCCTCTGGAGCTGCTCTTCGAGGGCCTTCTGGTCGAATTCCGCCTTCTTGATGTCGGTAACGTCGCGCACCGTGGAGACGGCGCCCGTGAACCTGCCGCCGTGCATCACGGGAGACAGCCTCGTCGAATAGAACCTCGCCCCGCCGGACTGGCTCAGGGTGTACTCGAACTCGGTGGTCCCGCCCTCGCGGAGTGTCCCCATCGCCTGATTCATCAGCTCGGTCAACTGGGGCGGCAGGATCTCGGAGTAATGCCTGCCGATGAAGCGGGCCGGGGGCATGAGGAGCTCGATCCGCGGGGAGTTCACGAACAGGAAGCGTCCCCCGGCGTCGAACCTGAAGACCGTATCCTCCATGGCGGAGAGGATCCCCTCCATCAGCTCGACCGAGCCCTTGGCCTCGCTCTGGGCCCTGACGCGCTCAGTGACGTCCCTCATTATGCCCAGGACTAGCACCTCGCCGGGTCTGCCGATGGGGACGGTGACGACCTCCACCTCGACCATGCCGCCGTCCTTGCGCTTGACGCCTATCGTGTAGTGAGGATCGATCGAGATCCCGCCGGCTCTGGCGCCGAACCTCTCCTCCATGAACTCCCGCTTCTCGGGGACGATAAGCACGTTGTAGTCGAAGTCCGGCGCGGTGAGCTCTCCGTACGAATAGCCGGTGATCGAGCAGAAGCTCGAGTTTACGTACTCGTACCTCCTGCCCCGCAGGATGTAGATGGCGTCGAAGCTGTTCTCTACTATGCTGTTGAACAGCCTGTTGCTGTTCCTGAGCGAGTCCTCGGCGACTCGGCGCCAGGTCTCGTCGATCATGCCGTAGCAGGTCCAGTCCTCCGGTTCGCCCGGGACAGAAAGGCGCGAGGCCGTCACCGATATGCGCCTCGCTGCCCCCGACCTGGCGATGACCGAGCAGGTCATCCCTCTCGGGGCCGGCGACCCGCCAGGCGGAGGAGGGGCGGGGAGCGGGATGTCCTCCCCCGTGTCGTCGTCCATGAGGAGGACCACGTCGGACGCCTGTCTGCCCAGGGCTTCGCCCGGCGCAGTGCCCGCCAGGGATGCGGCTGCCGCGTTGATGAACCGGATGGCTCCGCCTGCGTCGACGGCCAGGATCCCCTCCCGGGCCAGGTCGAGCAGCGCTCCCGCCATTCCGGGGATCGCTCCCGGTCCGCCCTGCACCTCCCCTGGGCCCCTTCCGGGTTCCGGCATGCCGGTGACCCCGCTCCTCTCAGTCCTCGGCGAGGACGATTATCCTGTCACGTCCTGTAAAGGTCACGGCACCGGACTTGTCGGGGTTCACCACAATGCCGCCCTGCGGCTTGTCGACCTCGGACATCAGCCTGTAGCCGATGGCGGTCTCGCCCCTGAGGGCGGCGGCCTCCACGACGGTGTGGAAGTCCATCGCCACCCCCGTCTTCACGTACATGGACGCCGGCCTGATGTAGACCTCCGAACCTTCGGGATCGAACAGGTCGCGGAAGACCGCCTTCAGCTCCCTGTTCTCGGCAACCTGGGCCAGCATCAGGCTTATGAGCTTGTCGCTCACGATGAAGTCGTCCGCATGGGTGACCTCTGCGAGCTCCCTGTTCCTGTCGTCGAGCATCTCGCTGACGATCGAGAAGGAGTAGCCCGATTTCTCGCGGATGTTGCGCAGGTGGAGCAGGGAGATCAGGGTCCTGGCGTCGGCCTGCTGCGGATCGAGCGCGTCGGAGTAGCTCTGGATGATAACGTGGTCGAAGGAGGCCAGGTCGAGGGAGTCGAGCAGGGCCCTGTCGGTGGTGTCGCCCCTCGAGAGAGTGACCTTCGAGTTGCGGTACTCCCTCCCGAGAACCTGGGATTCGTCGAGATCGAACTCCGGATCGACGATCATGGTCAGTTCCGAACCGGGGTTCACGTATCCGTCCAGTTCACGCGCGACGATCGGCACTCTCTGGTTCCAGCCCAGTATCAGGGTCCGTTCGGGTCCGCCGTGAGGCCGGGGCTCGGTGGAGAACGAGCTGCTGTCGACAGCCGGGGCCGGCCTGCCGGAGAGCCTTATCGTGTCGTCGTCCTCCGATATGACCACGACCATCGAGCCATCCGTGATCCGCGAGTCCATCGGGGGGTTGAGGAGGACCGAGCCGTCGGGATTCCTCAGGCCGATGAGGCAGGAATCCTCGTAGGCGTGGAGAGCCTCTCTGTAGGTCAGTCCCGTCAGAGCCGGCTCCGGCTTGAAGTAGATCTCGTCCCCTCCGAAATCGAGCAGTTCCGTGTAGACGACGGACAGGCCCGACTGCCGGCACGTCTGGGCAGAGATCCGCGCGATCATGTCCCCCGCGAGTATGAGCTGGACCTCGTCCCCGCCGACCATCTCGGCAACCGTGAGGTTGTCGGGATCGCGGAGGACTCCCACGATGTGGTAGGGCTCCTTCCGCCTGCCGGGGTTGTTCACCAGCGCCAGCACGCTCTTGATGACGCTGGAATCGGGGTTCTCGCCTTCGGGCGGCAGTATGATGATGGCCCGGGCGTCCCTGTGGTTGACTATCTCGAGGTCGACCAGCTCTATCGGGCAGCCGGTCCTGCACACCACGCGCGTCGTCTTCGTGTCCGGGATCCTGGACCGGATCTCGTCCTCCATCTCCACCTTGTCCCTCTCGGCGAGGACGGCGACGCAGGCGTGCTTCAGGCTCGCGTTGGCCTCGACGAGCTCGGTGATCACCGTGAAGATCTGCGACGACCACCCCAGGATGATGGTATGGTCGGACTCGGCCACGAAGGATCTGCCCTTCCTGATCTGCTCGAGCTTGGCGTCGATCCCGTTGGTGATGATGCCGATCAGGGTGCCGACGATGAAGATCCCGCCTATCGTGACGGCGAGCATGGCGAGGAGGAACGCGGGTCCGCCCTCGTCGCCTCCCATGGTTCCGGCATCCAGTGTCCTCATCAGGCCCGCCCAGGCGACTCCCGGGAACCCTCTCTGATCGGGATCCACGCCCGTCGAGGTGACGAACGCGGCCACCAGGGTGACCAGGACGAGCGTGGCGGCGAAGAGCATGACGATCATCGCCCCGGTGCCCCGCGAGGTCGTGTTGTCGAACCAGTACCTGAGTCTCTTCCGGAACGAGATGTCAGACATGCGCCGATCCCTCCGATCGCCGGTGATGCCCGGTCGACGTCACTGGACGGGCGGTACGGGGATATCCTCCCGCCGCCGCCCCTCTATCGTGATCGTGCCCCTGATGCTCTCGAGCCTGCGCGACTTCCTGCCGATGCCCCACACGAGAAAGGAGATGGGCTGCCTGTGGGTATCCCTGAAGCTGATGATGATCTTGCCGAAGCCGAGCATCCTCTCCAGGAGGTCGCCGGTGTCTATGATGGTGCTGTAGTCCTCCCGCGAGATCTGCTGGCCGCTCTCGGTGGGCCCC
>JAKLEF010000280.1 GCA_022703195.1 Candidatus Fermentibacterota bacterium
CGCAGCCGTCGGCGATGTGGAGAACTACGTCGCTGCGTCGCTGATGCAGACCAGGGCCGCGGCCACGAGCCCCTGGTTCGTCGAGTTCGTATCTACGGATCCCGCGGAATATGCAGCGGCGTGCAGGTGCCCTGTTCTCGCGGTCTACGGCTCGCTGGACGTGCAGGTCGAAGCGGATTTGAACGCGCCGGCGATGGCCGGGGCGCTGGCAGGGAATGCCGGATCGGCCGTGGAGGTCCTGGAGGGCGCGAACCACCTCTTCCAGGCCGCGAACACGGGGTCGACAGAGGAGTACGCATCGCTCGACCAGCGTTTCGTGCCCGGGCTCATCCCGCTTCTGCTGTCGACGATCAGTTCCGCGGGGGAGTGACCGGCTCGACGGCGAACATCCAGGGCCAGCACTTCCCGGTGAGGATCATCCGGCCGCCCGGGTCGAAGGCTATGCCGTTGAGCACGTCGGCGCCCGACCATTCGGAGGGGTCGAGGAGCCCCGAGGCGTCCATCACCGAGGCGACACGCCCCGTGGATGCGTCGATGGCCAGTATGGTGCCCAGGCCCCACTGGTTCGCGTAGAGAACCCCGTCACGGTACTCGAGCTCGTTGAGGAATGGCGCAACCGAACCCCCGGCCCTGACCTCGATCGAGCCCAGCTCCCCGAAGGTCGAGGGATCGCGCAGCGCGATCGTCCCCGATCCGTCGCTCATGTAGAGGAGGCTATCGGAGGCCGCGAGGCCCCATCCCTCGCCATCGTACGGGAAGGATCCGCACCGCGCGAGATCGGGGACCGTGAAACGCAGGGCGGTGCCCTCGCGCCAGGTCAGCATGCAGAGAGTGTCGTCGACTATCGCGATGCCCTCGGCGAAGAGGCTGTCGGGCAGAACGACCTCGTCCAGGATCTCCATCGAGGGCCAGGCGATCCGCCTCAGACGCGAAGAGCCGTAGCCGCCGGAAGATTCATAGATGTCCCCATTGTAGAAGCATAGCCCCTGCGTGAACATTGTCCTGTCGTGTTCAAGCGTGTCTGTGATGATGGCGACCCATGCTTCGAATCCGGGGCCGGCCACTCCAGGCGGATCTCCGGCAGGGGCCGGACCGGGGACCCGCTCGGGGGAGGAGCAGGCTGTCAGGGCCTGGATGGATACGAAGGCACCCAGAAGGAACGTTCTCATCGCAGTTTGACGCCCGTGAGGGATCTCTCCGCCAGACAGCCGGGGACCGCCGCACCGACGAGGCAGCGGCAGTCCCCGATATGCACCGATGGGCGGCAGGATCCGCGCCGGAGCGAGCCCGCCGCTATCTGGACCTGCCTCCGGAGGATCCGCCGGAGGAGCCTCCGCTGGAGCCACCCCTGGAGCCGCTGCCCGATGATCCCGTCGAGGAGGACTGGGAGCCCTGCGCCGAGTAGGCCGCAGGCGAACCCGCGGTCGCTAGGGCTTCCTCGAACCGGGCCTTCCTGGCCTCGTATCCGGGGGTCTGGCCGCCTTCGACGTCCTCCAGCTCCTCCATCCTGTCCTCGGGGGAGGGATGGGTCTGCCAGAAGCCCGGACCGCTGCGCCCGGAGACTGCCGCCATCCTGCCGAGCACCCGGGAAAGGCCTGCGGGATCGTATCCTGCATTCGCCGCGATGATCGCTGCGAGGCTATCTGCAGAGGACTCCGCCTCGCGGGAGTAGCCCTTGGTCACGAGAGCCTCGGTGATGTCTGCGGTCACGTCGCCGTAGCTGTCGGCGGCCTCCTGGACCTCCTGGGAGCCGAACCTCTCGGCACCGGCCATCCCGGCGACAGAGAAGGCCTGCACCCAGCGGGCCTGCTGCACAGTGCCCATTCCGTGGCTGAGGCAGACGTGAGCTATCTCGTGGGCCAGGACGCACGCGAGCTCGTCCTCGTCGCGGATCTGGTCGAGGAGCCCCCGGGTGATGAAGATCGTTCCCCCTGGGCAGGCCATGGCGTTGATCTCGGTAGAGCCCAGGAGCTGGAAGTGCCAGCCGCCGTACGTGCAGGGCTTGGGCGAGTTCATGGCCGTCCAGGAGCCCACGGAGTTGAGATAGGAATGGAAGGGGTATCCTCCCACCGGCGTGTAGGTCTCGAGGATGTTCGCGGCCACTGCACGGCCGATGTAGTACTCCTCGCTGTCGGATATCCCGCGCCCTGCCTGCGCGAAGGCGTCTACCACGCCGATGGCGGTCTGCGCGTCATCGCTCTCGATGATGTCAGTGATGTCGTCCAGGCCCCATGCCACGAGGCCGAGCACCAGGAGGAGGTGCGTCATCTCGATCCCCCCCTCGGGGTCCCGCCCGCGGGCGGAGTCTGGGGCGCCTCTCCGGAGACTTCGGGCAGCAGCGCCGGCAGGTTGGGCACCGCACTGCGAAATCCCTCGAAGAAGGCATCGAACAGCAGGGTTTGCGGCGGGGAGTTGCGTGGCAAGCTGGCCTTGAGACGCGCGTACAGCGAGCGCTTGGCCTGCGTGGCATCGGCGATCTGCTCGGCTTCTCCCCACCACT
>JAKLEF010000281.1 GCA_022703195.1 Candidatus Fermentibacterota bacterium
CAGCCTCGAGATGTCACCGATCTGCCGGAGCAGGAGGTCGTATCCCGGTACGGCCGGCCCTGCGAGACAGATCACGAAGTCGGCCCCCGCCGTGGAGTCGAACGCGGCGATCAGGGCAACGGTGGAACCCTCGCTGTGCCCGAGGAAGCCAGTTCTGTCAGGGTCCACGCCTTCCTCGGCCTCCAGGATGCGGAGCATCGCCCTCGCATCGGCGGCCTGGATCCGGTAGGTGTTGTAGAGGGCTGCCACCGGCGAGGCTCCGTAGCCCCTGTCGTCGCACCTCATCACCGCGACACCGTTGCACGACAGGGAATCGGCTATGGCTCCTAGCACGCCGAATCCGGCTACGAGCTCATCCCTGCCCTGGACCCCGCTGCCGGACAGCAGTACGACGCCGGGGAAGGGCCCCTCTCCAGGCGGCATGGTGATGGTGCCCGAGTAGGACCATCCCTCCGACTCGAACTCGACCTCCCGGGAAGTGTACGGTCTCGCGCCCCCGAACGCGCGCCTGAGCTGGAAGTTGCCTTCCTGCCCCCCCTGGGTGAAGCTGCCGGAGATCGCATCGTCCGAGATGACGCCCTCGAACTCGGCCATGCCGAGGAAGGATGGCAGGGAGAAGCCGATGCTGTCGCCCTCGAGCCACACGAGGTCGAGCCCAAGGTCGAAGGCGCCCTGGACGGGGATGTCGATCGTGGCCGACAGCGAATCGGCCGGCCCCTCGATCTCGACCGAGATGTCGAGGGTCTGTCCTGAGATCGATATGAAGCCGTTCCAGAGGCCGGCCGGATCCTGTGCCGCAGGTCCGGGGCCGCCGCAGGAGATAGCTGCCGCCGACACGACGAGTAGCAGTCTGCCTTTCAATTCGCCGCCTCCCGGGGATGGAAGACCACGGCGCTCGATACGAGCCTGCCGCCTCCGTAGGCCAGCCTGCCCGAGAAGAACCGCCCGTCCTCCATCCATTTCATGAAGAGATGATCCCCCTCCCAGAGCGGGAGGGCAGGGATCCTCGAATCCTCGATCCACTCCAGCCGGCCTTCCCGGCACTCCCAGGGTTCTCCCTCCAGCGATCCGCGGGGCGAAGGGATTTCGATCCTGCATCCATCCGACTCGAGCCGGCCTTCCCGGCAGTCACCCGGCTCTCCCTCGGCGGAGGATGCCTCGAAGAGGAAAACGTACCAGTCCTCGTCGCCCTCGAAGGCGGGGAAGGTCAGGAATCCCCTCAGCACAGGCGATTCCAGGGCCAGCCCCGACTCCTCCATCACCTCGCGGATCACGCACTCCTCGGGGGTCTCCCCCGGCTCCATCTTGCCTCCGAGGCCGTTCCACTTGCCCAGGTGCGGATCGCCCGGGATCCTGTCGCGGAACATCATGAGTGTGCGGCCGTTGCGGCGTATGTAGCAGAGAGTGCCGATCTTCAAACCAACCGCCCTTCGGGGAAGTCCCCCGAACATAGTCCGGGAGAGGCTCCGCGGAAAAGGTGACCCGGCGCCCCCGGCCGGCGATATTCGCCCCATGCTCGATTCCATCCGACCGGCCGGCCTGTTCCTGATCCCCGGGGCACTGCCCGCGGCTGCGGGCACATACATCCAGTCGACGGACGCCTGCCTCCCCGCTACGAAGGAATCCGCCATCGCGGAGATCCTGAACTCGCAGGAATGGAACGACCTGCGGGCCGCCTGGGAGGACATGACCGCCGTCGGGCAGCCGGACTCGTCGGAATGGTACCGGGGTGTGCTGGAAGACTCCGAGGGCGCACGGTTCAGGGCCGGGGTCGAGTCCTGCTTCGACAGGCTCTCTGAGGCCGATTCCCCGGTCTCCGGCGAGATGGCCGTCGTGCGGAGGCTCTTCATGCTCCGGCTCCGCACGCTGGTGTACGGCTCCAGGAGCATGTACACCCGGATGATCGCCCCCGCCGTGCAGATGGAGTCCGAGCAGGCCTTCATCTCCTTCGAGAACCGCCTCGACGCGGTTGAGGAGATGAGGTCGCGGGGTCTCATGGGAACGGTCGAAGCAGCGGATGCCGCGAGGGCCGCCCTCGAGATCGGCATCGCCGCGCTGCTCCTCGACACGTTGTCCGCACCGCGCCTCTACATCTGGAGCTACGACGAGCCGGGGACGAGGCCTGCATGGGAACTAGTCCAGATGCGGTTCTCGGAGACAAGGTCCTTCGCGGATACTTCCGCGGCCGGGCTGGAAGGCGGCCGGATCGCCTCGGAAGCAGTTTCGTCAGCCGACAGCATCATCGGCATGCTCCCCGGGATCGGCCTGCTGCTCTCCGACCTGGTCTGTGCCCGCTAGCCCGGCGACGGACTGGTTCGTCCTCGAATCGACGCCCCTGTGCAACCTCGGGTGCAGGTACTGCTGCAACCCGTGGAGCGCCCGGGGCGCAGCCCCTCCCCCTGCCGATCCCGCGACGGCTTTCCGCGCCGCGGAACGAATGGCTTCGATACCAGCCAGAGGAATCACCGTGTCGGGGGGGGAGCCGTGCATG
>JAKLEF010000282.1 GCA_022703195.1 Candidatus Fermentibacterota bacterium
CGTCCCAGTTCGATTCGTCTATACGGGCCGTCGAGACGCGGACTTCGTAGTGATCGGCCTCTTCGGACGGGGTCCAGCGCAGGACGAATACGGGATACTCGCCTCTGCAGAAGAATGATTCGGAGTAAGGCGTGTAGCCTGTGTCCACCAGTAGAGCAGATTCGAAGTCAGGTGCAGGCCCGGCCCCGTCGCCGGCGCTGAGGCAGGCGCAGGCCGCGGCGAGGATCACTGAGGCGACCAGCATCATCCGAGACATGCCTGCTCCTTCGAGGCGGACCGAACAAGGCGTTCGGGTTGTCTGGACAATCCCGATGCTCTAAGGGATTATGCAATGGAACCATAGTCATGGGGGATGAGAGCAACAAGGCTCCTGGCCGGACCGGGTCTGTTGCCGGTCGAGGGAACGGTCGATTGCCGGCACGATTGTCGTCACACACGGATGAACCTTCAGGCGGACGCGCCTGTTGCACGGACGGCCTGCGAGTCGCATAGTTTTCGGGAAAGCGGACTGCGTTAAGGGCGAAATGGCGCCATTCCGCCCGCGATCAGCAGCCGTGCTCGACTGCAGTGGTGTCGACTGCGCCGCCTGCCGGGTCCGCAGATGTGCAGTCGGGACAGGCGTTCGGAACTGTGCCGCATGCAGCTGTTCCGAGTCCTGCGGGCTCATGGGCGACTTCCTCGCGGGGAACTCAGAACCTCGGTGCGACGAACCGTAGAGGCCGCGCAGAAGGCTCGAATGGCTGCGGAGGAAATTCCTCGAGCGGAGCGCAGAGCAATAACCAGGACCGGTGAACAGCGCCGGGGGGATTGAGATGGCAGAACAGCGCGGGTACATGACCGATCCGGAGGGGCCGCCGGATGAGGCCCGGGTGGCGGACTGGATCGGTCCATCGGCGTTCCGGTACTGGAAACGCATGACCGGGCTGATCGAGGAGAAGTGGCCGGGCGTGTTCGCGCCGGAGTGGCTCTTCGGCGGACGGAAGTACGGCTGGTCGCTCCGCTATAAGAAGAGCAGGTCGTTCTGCACGTTTACACCTGAGAAGGGACGCTTCTCAGTCCTCATCACCTTCGGAGCCGAACAGCGGGCCGGGGTCGAGGCGATAAGGGGCGATCTCTCACAGGAGACTCAGACGGGCTACGACCAGGCGCCGGTCTTCACCGACGGCAAGTGGTTCCTGATGGCTGTAGATTCCGCCCGGGCTGTGGAGGATGCGGTGAGGCTCCTGTGCGTGAAGCGGCGACCCGGCCGCGCGAGGCGATCATGATCCCGGAAGGGGAATCCGCTCGATGACCCATACCGGAATCGGCATCTGCGGCCTGTCGTGCCGCCTGTGCCCGCGGTTCCACACAAACGGCACGAGCCGCTGCGACGGATGCAGGGGCGGGAACCGCACGGGGGCGGGCTGCCCCTTCATCACATGCGCCGTGAAGCGCAGGGGCATCGAGTTCTGCTGGGACTGCGGGGATGCCGGCTCATGCGGGAGATGGGCAAAGCACCGGGCCGCCGGGCGTGAGCGCGACTCGTTCACCTGCTATGCCTCGCTCGAGGCTAACATCTCGAAGGTCGCCCGGGACGGGCTCGAGTCGTTCATCGAAGAGCAGGCCCTACGCGGAAGCCTCCTCGACGAGATGCTCGACCGTTTCGACGAGGGACGCTCGAAGTCGTATTACTGCATCGCCGCGACCGTCCTCGATCCCGCCGAGTTACGCGCAGCCATCGACACCGCATCGGAGACATTCGGCTCCTGCGATGAGCGCGAAAGGGCTAAGGCTCTTCACGAACTTCTCGACGAGGCTGCCTGCAGGCGGTCATTGAGGCTCGCCCTGCGAAGATGAAGCCCGGTTGTTTCTGACTGGTCGGATCCGTACGAATTGATCCTGGAGGGGACCATCATGGCGACGGGAAGCAACGGAGCGGAAGCCCGGCGGGTGGAGCGGTTCGGGTATACTGCAGCGGTCCTGTCATTAGTGCTCTACGTGCTGTTCGACATGGCGGCCGTCGCGGGGATGACAGGCCTCGTTACCTCGCCGTTCATCATCTCGCTCTCCTGGTACGCGCCGTCACTCCTGCTCGCGTACTCGTTCCTGGGCATGACGATCGCGATGCACATCGACGGCATCTCCGCCGTGAAGCTGTACTCGTTGTGCGCAGTTGCGCTCGCGGTTATCTACGCGACGCTCAACTCGTTCGTGTACGTGATACAGGTGATGGTGATCGCACCTTCGTTCCTCTCGCACACATCCGAAGCGGTCTCCATCTTCGAGATGGCCGAGCACAGGCCGCTCTACGCCGTCAACGGGCTGGCCTACACTATCATGGGTTTCTCGACGCTGTTCCTTGCCGCCTCTATCCGCAAGGGAGGGCCGGGCAGAGGAGTGAAGACAGCCCTCTTCATCCACGGCATCGTCGCGCCGGCCGTTCTGGGCGCTCTGCTGTTCAAACCCCTCTTCGCCCTCAGT
>JAKLEF010000283.1 GCA_022703195.1 Candidatus Fermentibacterota bacterium
AGCGCTTCGAAGACCATCTCGACAGCCCGCCATCCGCACAGGACGAGCCTGCCTCTCGCGACTGCAGCCGCCCGTGCCCGTCTCGAGGCGTTCGCGCCGAGGGCTTCTACGGCCGAATCCGAGAATGCCGCATCCTCTTCCAGACCCCTCGACACCGCATCGCGCAGGACTGATTCCAGGTCACGCCAGTCCGTCATGTCCGAGGCTCCCTCCGGGGAGACCCGCGTCCAGGTGGACGATTCTCCCTCCGGCCATCGTGAGCAGCACCTTCGGCGGATCCGTATCCGGGATCCCGGGATCGCCGTCGAGGAGCACCAGGTCCGCCCGCCTGCCGGGGGCGAGGGGTCCGGCAATATCGCCGAAGCCCGATATGGATGCCGCTTCTAGGGTATAGGCGTTCAGGGCATCCTCCGGGCGGAGGCGGAAGGATGGCTCGGGGTGCCCGATGGCACCGCGGATGCCCCACAGGGGGCCGAACGGCATCCCGTCGCTGCCGAATCCGAGCCTGAAGCCGGCCGCGAGCGGAAGGGCGAAGGGATTCAGCCTGCGCGCGCGGGCCTCTCCCAGCCTCTCCGCGTACATCCCCCCCGGGCCCTGCCAGCGCCTGACGAAGTTCGGCTGCATCGAGAAGACGTGGACATCGCGCCTCCATGTGCCCGGCCATGCAGGTTCCAGATCCTCGGCATGCTCGACCCTGATCTCAGGAGGCTGTCCGGGACCCGCCGGGATCATTCCCGCCGAGTCGAGCAGGCGGAGAGCCCGGGTTCCTATGGCGTGCACCACCGGCACCAGGCCCCTGCTCCTGGCCTCCCCCACGAGGAGGGCAAGCCGCCGTCCGTCGATGCATGGAGCGCATGAGGATCCGTCGGAGTAGGCTAAGTCCGTGGAGGCGGTCCTCGCGCCGAGTCCGCCGTCGAGGAACATCTTGGCGCCTCTGACCGCCACCCTGCCGGAGGTCCAGGCATCCGGCCACGCGGCGGGATCGTCCGCGAACACGCTGACGGATACCGACAGTTCCGGCGGCAGTATTCCGGGCATCATCAGGGCATGTCCGGGCGACTCGGTGGTGGCGAGCCCGGTGACACCCTCGGAGAAGGCGATCCCGGCCGCCGACTGCATGGCGGACACGAATTCGCGGTCCGTGGGTGGGAACAGCTCGTATGCCCTGAGCACGGGGCCTTCGACCACGAGTGCGCTCCCTGCCCCGCCCGAGGTGGAGGTGCCCGGCGCCCTGGACCTGAGCAGCCCGAGCATCGCAGAATTGACGAGGGCGGCATGTCCGCACACCCTCCGGAGCATGACCGGTCTGCCCCTCGAGGCCGAGTCGAGCTCATCCAGGGACGGGAGCGAAGCCCCGCTCCAGGAGCTCTCGTCCCACTTCTCGCCCCTGACGATCGCCCCGTCATCCCCCGCCGGGGCTCCGGCCAGCGCGTCGAGCATGTCGGCGGCGCTCCGGCAGCCCGAGAGGTCGAGGCCGGCCTTCTCCATTCCCATCCAGAGGAGATGGCAGTGCGCATCGAAGAAGGATGGGATGGCATGACAGGGGGGGGCTCCCCCCCCGAGCGGGATGATCCGCTCTATCACGCCCTCTAGCACGGAGATCTCGCTGGGCCCCAGCGGCGTCCCCCGTCCCGTCCTGACAGAGGCGCACCTCAGGATCGTCCTCAAGCCGATCCGCCCGAAGCGTTCCTGTTCCTGACCTGGCTCCACATCAGTTCGAAGACCTCCTCGCGGATCTCGAACTCGAACCAGATGTAGTTGCCCCTGTTCTCGACGAAGACCACCCGCCCGGGGATCTCCTGGTTGATGAGTCCGCCCGGAGGAGACGCCAGCGACAGAGGCTCGCTGACGATCGAGTCGAGGAAGGTGATCTCCCTCGCCTCAATCTCCTGGGCGTCGGGCTTCGGGAACCAGGCCTTGATGATCAGCCTGTTCCTGTCGAAGATCGGGCTCTTGCCGAAATAGGTGACCCCGATCTTGAACGTCCTGGATTCGGAGTTGAGCCTGGGCGTGAACTCGACCGCGCGGTTCCTGCCCGACTCCTTCGCCTCGTAGAGCGCCTTGTCGGCCATCACTATGAGCTCTGCACCGGTGACGTCCAGGGTGCTGCAGACCCCGGCGGAGATCTCGACTCCGAGGCTGACCGAACCGGAGCCGCCACCGGGCGCCTGGATTCTTGCGGAGACGGGGATCGAGGGATCGTCGGCCGGGATCGAGAGCGGCGAGGACTCGACCGTCCTGACCATCCTCGAGGCTGCCGCGAGGCCTTCGGATCTGTCGAAGTTGGGCAGGAGGACCGTGATCTCCTCGCCGCCGTACCTGTAGGCCTCCCCCCTGTACCGGACGCTCTCCCTGATGATCCTGGAAACGTGCAGCAGGACCATGTCGCCGATGGAATGGCCCCATCTGTCGTTGAAAAGCTTGAAGTGGTCTATATCGATCATCACCGCGGAGAG
>JAKLEF010000284.1 GCA_022703195.1 Candidatus Fermentibacterota bacterium
AAGCGTAACTTGGCGACCGTGCTGATCAGAAGTGGAAGAGCCAAGGATGCGCTACCGTATTACCGGCAAGCCACCTCACTCGCACCACGCGACCCGGGCGCCTTGCTTGGCCTCGCGCAATGCCTCGACGAACTTGGCGGCGCCCTTGCCGACTTCGAGTCCGGGGGCCGGGGCTACTCAGGCTCGGGGGTCGACAGCCTCGCCCTCTACGAGAGGATTTCCGCCGAGCGCGAGGAGCTGATGGGCGCAAGGCACGTGACCGGCAGCGAGGAGACCGTCAGGGTTGGCATGGGCGACCGTCTCAGGACGGGGGTCCGCCTTTCCAGGGGCGTCGGCTCGACCGCCGGGCACGGGCTCTTCTCCGGCATGGAGCTGGGCGGCGCCGAGGACACCTGGGACGTGGCCAAGGGGTTCGCATCCCTCCAGTACCTCGGGCCCGTGCGGCAGGTGATCCTGGGCAACTACAGGCTCTCCCTGGGCCAGGGCCTGATGGTGGACAACACGGACGAGTTCATGAGCAGGACCATGTACCGGCCCTGGGGGCTCAACCCCGACCTGACCTCCACCAGGCAGTTCGCCTTCACCGGAGGCGCGGCAGAGGTGAGGGCGGGCAGGTTCACAGGCTTCGGCTTCTTCTCCAGCGCGCCCCGCGACGCGATACTCAACTCCGACGGCACCCCGAACTCGCTCGTCCTGGCGAAGTGGCGCACGTCGGACATGGCTGATGCCGTGAGGGAGACCACGGCGGGCGGATACGGCATCGTCGATCTCGGAGGGGTCCTGCCGTACGGCACCGCCTTCGGGGCCGGGGCGATGTCCATCGCCTGGGACGACTCCCTCGCCCCCGATCCTGCCGAGATCGACATCCCGGGCGACACCGAACCGTTCATCTGCCCGGAGTACTCGGCCATGCCCTCGGGCGACGGCATGAGCGTATTCTCCCTCAGCGGGCAGACCGTCCTGGGACCGATGTCGCTCGAGGGCGAGGCAGCCCTGCAGGACGAGGACGCGACGGCCTTCCTCGCCAGCGCGCGCTGGCAGAACGACTGGTTCTACCTGCTCGGGGCCTGGCGAAGGTACGGGCTCGGCTACACGAACCCGTACAACAGGGGGTTCGCCGAACAGGGCAGGTTCGACGACACAACCTTCGAGAAGCCCTACTACCTCAACGATCCCCTGATGTGGCAGATGGCTGACTGGCCGGTGCCCAAGCCGGAGGAGGGCCTGTACATCGAATCCAGGTTCCAGATCAGCCGCCAGGTCGTCGTCCCCCGCGTCTATCTCGACGTCTGGAGGTCCATCCCCTGGGGGTTCGAGAACTGCAGGTTCCAGGGCGAGGTCGAGTACAGGCCGGTCTTCCCCGTGAGGTTCAGGCTGAAGTACAAGTACCAGGACAAGACCAAGATGCAGGACATAGTCCCCACGAGCTCGGTGACGCACGAGGTCACCCTGCGCACGTTCATACTGCCTGCGGGGAACGACTTCTTCGAGGTGTCGCTCAGGGCCGGGGCGGTCGAACTGACGCCCAACCCTAGGTACGACGACGACCGGCTGATGGCCGGGGGCTTCATAAGCGCCCGCTGGGAGCACCGCTTCACCGAGGACTTCTCGGTGCTGGGCGGCACCACCCTGTGGACGACCGACGGCATGAGCCAGTGGGAGTTCGAGGACACGGGGATCGACTTCCTCGACGGACGGGGCTCCAAGGTGTACCTGACGATAAAGCAGACCGTATCGGACTTCCTGCAGCTCCGCCTGCGGATCCTCCGGAAGGACACGTACTTCCCGCGGACCGGGCTCTACAGGCCGGACCCCGACGACCAGTACTACTACGAGGGGGACGGCTCCTCGCTGGTGAGGGACTTCGGCGACCACAGGGCGGGCTACGGGATCAACTGCCAGCTGGACTTCCGCTGGTAGGCCGGGAGAGCAGATGAAGAACATCTCGATCGCATTGCTCGCGGCTTCTGTCGCGGGAGCCTCCGGCCTCCCGGGGATCCTGCTCGAAGGCGGAGGCTGGACGGGTTCCCCCAGCGCGAGGGCGCTGGCCATGGGCAGGGCGGAGTTCATGGATGCCTCCGCAATCGGCTCTCTCACGAACCCCGCCGCGGCATCCCTCGCGGCCGGAGGGCTCGCCGTCCAGCTCTCCGGGGGACTGGACATGCTCGTGGAGAGGCGCACGAGGACAGTCTACGACTCGTTCGGCAGCTCCATCGGGGAGGCCGAGCACGCGTTCAACAGGAGCTCCCCGCTCGTGCCGGGCGCCGTCGCCGCCACGCTGTCGGGGGTCGGGGGCATGCCGGATGGGCTCTCCCTGGCCTTCGGATGGGTGGAGAGGGCATCCTTCGCATACGGGTACGACAGGACCGTCACTAACGACTACTACGTCACCATCGGGCAGGAGGAGCTGTCCTGCGGGGGCTTCG
>JAKLEF010000285.1 GCA_022703195.1 Candidatus Fermentibacterota bacterium
GACCGGTTATGCCGTGCTTCCGGATGTTGGCGGAGGCCTGCGCCCGCCCGTCGAAGGTCAGGAAGGCCTCGCTGCGGGCCGAGTGCAGGATGGACCCGCCCCTCTGGATGATGTTGCTGACATCGCCCCAGCACATGTCGGAGATCGAGTCCTCGATCAGCCCCTGGTACCCGCGGAGAACGCCGGATACACGGAGGCCGCGGTGAAGAGCGCTCCTCACCACGGCCCTGATGCACGCATTCATGCCCGGGGCGTCGCCTCCGCTGGCCAGGACTGCTATGCGGTCCATGGCCTGGGCCACCTCAGGCCTTGGGCTCCCTGGATTCCTTCAGGGGGCTCTTCTGCTCCTTGCGATCCTTCTTCCTGTCCTTCTTCTCCTTGTCCTCGGGCTTGAAGGCCACGGGGGAGTCGACGAACTCGAGGATGAAGGCCTCTGCTGCGTCGCCCATGCGGGGGCCCAGCTTGAGCAGCCTGGTGTATCCGCCGGGCCTCTGGGCGTAGCGCGGCCCGAGGTCGTTGAAGACCTTCCGGACTGCTTCGGCGCCGTACACGTGGCGTGCCACGGTGCGCCTGGCATGGACGGTGTCGGTCCTGCCGCGGGTCACGATCTTCTCGACCATGCTGCGCGCGGCCCTGGCCTTGGCTTCGCTGGTGACCACCCTCTCATGGATGATGATCGAGGTGACGAGGTTCCTGAGGAGCCTGGTCCTCTCTTCGGGCTTGCGGCCCAGCTTCGGTGTCGTCTTCCTGTGTCGCATAGGTCTCCTAGTCGCGGCTCTCCGAAAGCCCCATGCCGTATTCGGCCAGCAGGCCCTCGAGGATCTTCAGTGAGGATGGGCCGAGGTTCTTGACGGCGAGGAGCTCCGCCTTGGTCCTCGAAGCGATCTGGCCCAGCGTCGAGATGCCGCCGGCCGCCAGCGTTGCAGCGAGCCTCGGGGGCATCGCGGTCTCGGACAGGGGCAGGTTCGTGAAATCCTCCGCCTCTTCGTCGGAGTCGCCTTCGGCGCCCTGGGCCCCGGCCTGCCTGCCGCCGAGTATCATCTCGAAGTGCCTGAGCAGGATGTCGCAGGCCGCGTCCATGGCTTCGCGCGGGCCGATGCTGCCGTCCGTCTGGATCTCCATGGCGAGCCTGTCGTAGTCGGTCCTGTCGCCGACCCTGGCGCTGTCCACCTCGAAGTTTACCTTGCGCACGGGGCCGAACCACGAATCGAGCAGGATGTCGCCGATCTCCTTGCCGCGGCCCAGATCGTGCCAGTCCTCGGCGGTGACGTAACCCTTGCCGCGCTCGACGGTCAGCTCGACGTGGAGCTTCGATCCGGGGCCTACCTCCGCGATGGGCAGGTCGCCGTTGAGGATGTGGAGGAACGAGTCCCCCTTGAAGTCCGACGCCTTCGTCTGGGCGGGGCCCTTCGCGTCGAGGACGAGCTTGCCGGGCCCCGTGCCGTCGTGGCGGATGTCGAGTGACTTGATGTTCAGCACGATGTCCGGCACGTCCTGGTAGACGCCCGGGAGCGGGGTGAACTCGTGGTTGGCCCCCGTGATCCTCGCTACGACAGGCGCGGCGCCTTCCAGCGAGGACAGCAGCACGCGCCTGAGGGCGGTGCCGAGGGTACGTCCGAACCCGCGTTCGAGAGGGGTGACGACCAGCCTGCCGTACGTGCCGGTCAGGCTCTCCTCGTCCCACTCGATGCGGTCCGGTAGATGAAGGCTCCTGTACTCCATGCGCTCCCCCCGACAGGAAGAAAGCCAACTCCGGGATCGCCGCGCCACGGGCGCGGCGGCGGTGTCAGGACATTAACTACATCCGGCGCCGTTTTGTCTGACGGCAGCCGTTGTGGGGAATCATCGTGATGTCCTTGATGCCCGTTACCTCCAGCCCGGAGGACTGGAGGGCGCGCACCGCGGATTCGCGGCCCGAACCCGGCCCGCGGACCCATATCTCGACCCTGCGGAGCCCCGACTCGACCGCCCGCTCGGCTGCCTGCACGGCTGCCTGGGAGGCTGCGAACGCGGTGCCCTTGCGGGTACCCTTGACTCCGGTCGTCCCGCCGCTCGACCAGGTGATCACGTTGCCGCGCAGGTCGGTGATGGTGATCATCGTGTTGTTGAAGGACGACTTCACATGTGCTATGCCGTTGACGTCCGTGACCTTCGTGATCTTCCGGGCGGTCGTGCGGCTCCTGGCCTGAGACTGAGACTTGGGCAACGCGTGCTCCTCCCTCTACCGCTTCTTCATATGGCCGATGCGCGGCCCTTTTCTCGTGCGGGCGTTGGTGTGTGTCCTCTGGCCCCGGACCGGCAGGCCCCTGCGGTGCCTGAGACCCCTGTAGCAGCTGATGTCCATCAGCCGCTTGCGGTTCATCGCGATCTCGGCCCTGAGGGCGCCCTCGACCTTGTACTCGGCGTCAATGAGCTT
>JAKLEF010000286.1 GCA_022703195.1 Candidatus Fermentibacterota bacterium
GCATCCATGAACGACCTGATGGCGTCGTCCAGGCCGAACCCCGAGAAGACATCCGACATGTCGGGCCCTCCGTCGGCGGTTCCGAACCTGTCGAACCGGGCCCGCTTGTCGGGATCGCTCAGGATCTCGTACGCGAGGGTGATCTCCTTGAAGCGCTCCTCTGCAGCCCTGTCGCCGGGATTGCGGTCGGGATGGCATTCCATCGCCGCCTTGCGGTAGGCCTTCTTTATCTCGTCCGTGCCGGCATCCCTCGGGACGCCCAGCACCTCGTACGGGTTCCTGGCTGTCATCGGACTCTCCGTGTGGGGGCGCTCCGCCTCACCGTCACCGAAGGGCGGTCATGCGGGGGCATGTGCGGGGGCCGGATCAAGGGCTACAGCTCGTGCGGCTCTTCGGGGCTGTCCTCGAGGACATAGAGCTGGTCCTGCTCTTCCGAGGCTCCTATCGAGCCGCTGTCGAGCACTTCTATGAGCCTCGACACCTGCGTCACCAGCTCGGACGTCCGGCTGGTCTCCTTCGCGATCCTGACCCTGTCGGTAGTGTCCCTGGTCATGCGCAGGGAGACCAGCGCAGTGTCCAGTTCCTCCCATGATTCCTTCTCGAGATGCTTCTTGGCAGCCTCGAGCACCCTCTGTGCATCGTAGATGGCCTGGTCGGCGGCATTCCGGGATTCGACGAGCCTCATCCTGGCCTTGTCGATCTCGGCGTTGGCCTCGGCCTCCTTCATCAGTCTGTGTATCTCGTCCTCCGAGAGCCCCCCGCTGGGATTGACCCGCATGGACTGGAGCCGCCCGGTGATCGCGTCCTTCGCGGAGACGCTCAGCAGTCCGTTCGAGTCGATCTCGAACGAGACCTCTATCCTCGGGGCGCCGCGCTTGGCCGGCGGGATCCCCACGAGCTCGAAGCGTCCGAGGCTCCTGTTGCCCTCGGCCAGCTCCCTCTCGCCCTGCAGGACGTGGATGCTCACCACCTGCTGGTTGTCGACGGCCGATGTGAACATCCTGCTGCGCTTGATGGGAATGGGAGTGTTCCTCTCGACGATCGGCGCCATCACCCCGCCGAGCGTCTCGACACCGAGAGTGAGCGGGGTCACGTCGAGAAGGACCAGGTCCTTCCTCTGACCCGTGAGGACGGATGCCTCCACCGCGGCGCCTATGCCGACGACCTCGTCGGGGTTGACGCTGTGGGCGGGCTTCTGGTGGAAGATGTCCTCGACCATCTTCCGCACGAAGGGCATCCTGGTGGAGCCGCCCACCAGGAGCACGTGATCGATCTCCTCGGGCCTGACGGAGGCGTCGTTCAGCGCCTTCTCGGAGGGTTCCCGCGTGAGCTTGACCAGATCCTCTATGAGGCTCTCGAGGAGGCCCCTCGTGAGCGACATCTCGAGGTGCTTCGGCCCCTCCTCGTCGGAAGCGATGAAGGGCAGGTTGATCCCGGCCTCGAGAACCGTCGAGAGCTCGCACTTCGCACGCTCGGCCGCCTCCCGGATCCTCTGGAGGGCGACGGGGTCGGAGCTGAGGTCGAGGCCGTGCTCGCGCTTGAACTCGGAGATGATCCATTCGACGATCCTGGCGTCGAAGTCGTCGCCGCCGAGGTGGGTGTTGCCGCTTGTGGCCATGACCTCGAACACGCCGTTAACGACCTGCAGGATGCTGATGTCGAAGGTGCCTCCGCCCAGGTCGTACACGGCGAGGCGCTTCCTCTCGGTCGGCTCCATGAAGGCCAGCGCGGCTGCCGTGGGCTCGTTCAGGACGCGCCTGACCTCGAACCCGGCTATCCTGCCGGCGGCCTTCGTGGCCTCCCTCTGGACCTCGTTGAAATATGCGGGTACGGTGATCACCGCCTCGGTGACGGGCTCGCCCAGGAATTCCTCGGCTCTGCTCTTGAGGCGCTGCAGGATCATGGCGGAGATCTCGGGCGGGGTGTAGTCGCGGTCGAAGACGCGCACCACGGCATCGCCCTTCTCGTTGTCCCGGACCTCGTAGCTGACGTTCATCCGCTCCTCCGAGACTTCCTCGAAGTGCCGGCCCATCAGCCGCTTGATGCTCCATATGGTGTTCCGGGGATTGGTGATGGCCTGCCGCTTGGCCACGAGGCCCACGAGTCGTTCGCCCTTGGCGGTGAAGGCCACCACGGACGGCATCACCCGCTGGCCTTCGCCGGAGGGGATGACCACGATCTCTCCGCCCTCGGCCACGGCCATGCACGAATTGGTCGTACCCAGGTCTATCCCGACGGCTCTGCCCAAGTCACGCCTCCGGATCTGGAGGAAGCCCCCGGCCCCCCTGAGAAACCCAGCCGACTCCGCGGGCCCTTCCCCGTATCGCGCCGAACCGCGCCCGGACCCGAACGGAGGACCCCACTGCCTCCAGTCGCTAAAAGTACCGTCTCAGGAGCCCCCTGTCAACGCTCTC
>JAKLEF010000287.1 GCA_022703195.1 Candidatus Fermentibacterota bacterium
GCCGGGGGGATGTCGAAGACGACGCGGAACCGGGAATCAGGGCCGCCGGCCGCGCCCGTGCGTATCGCGGAATGGAGGTCGATGAGATCCCGGATCGACAGGCGCCCTGGCATGTCGCTTCCCCGGCCCACGACCTGCACGTTGTTGAACTTCACCGAGCCGCAGCCCATGCTCCTCGCGAGGGACACCAGCGGCAGGGCCTCGGAGGCGTTGCCTTCGTGCAGCGTGCAGATCACCTGGGGCCGGAACCCCTCCGACACCAGTGCGCGGATGCCTGCAAGGGCCATGTCGAACGAACCCCGCACCCTGCGCATCTCGTCGTGCGTCGCGGGACAGGCGCCGTCGAGACTGACGGAGATCGTCCTGAAGAGGCCGGTCTCCCTCATCATCCTGGCGCAGGAGGGATCGACCAGGGTCCCGTTGGTCTCCATGTGCATCGTGAGGCCGCGGTCTGCAAGGAACAGCACCATCTCCTCGAAGCCGGGATGCAGCATGGGTTCGCCTCCGGTCAGCTTGACCGACCGGAGACCCAGGGGAAGTGCTTCTCCGATGGCCTTCTCGAGTATGGACAGATCCAGGAAACTCGACCGGGAGGCCCCGGGATCGAACTCCGGGGAGATCCAGCAATGCCGGCAGTTGAGGTTGCACCCGCCCGACACGTAGAGGTAGAAGGTCCTGAGCGGGGGGGCTTCAGAAGGCAATCCTGACCCCCGTTTCGGAGACGAACCTGGCGTAGCAGTCCTCCGGGTTCGGCATGTCGAAGCTGCCGGTCTCCTCCAGGGCTATGCCGGGGCAGCTCCCGTTGCAGTATGGCGCCCATTCGCAGGCGGAGCAGCCGGGCAGGGAGCTCATGGGCTTCCTGCGCCTCTCACGGAGAGCGGTGAGTACGGGATGGCTCCTCCAGATGTCGGCGAGGGAGTCGGTCAGGGCGTTCCCGAGCGCCAGCCTGTGAAGGACGTGGCACGGCACGATGGTCCCGTCGTGCATTATGCCGGTCCTGTCGAAGACGCAGCCGCACCCCGTGAGCGAACCCATGACCCACGACCGGGGCTTCTCCCCGGTGGCCCTGGCTCGCTCCATCTGCGAGTAGGCCAGCATCTTGGCCTGCGGGCCGGCCTGCGACCTTATCCTGCCTGGCCAAACCGACGAAAGCCTCTCGAAGACGCGCATGGCTTCGAGGCGCTCGGCATTGGAGAGGCCTCCCCCGCCTCCGTCGCATCCCGCGCCCATCCTGAAGGATTCGTTGGTGCTGAACCAGTCGAGCCCCAGGTCTCCGAGGATGAACGAGGCGGTGCGCTCGATGCTCCCGAGGTTCGAACGGGAAAGCGTCATCCTGGCATTCACCGGGAACCCCGCCTCCTTCAGCAGTCTCGTGCCGCGCACGGCCCGGTCGAAGCTGTCCGGGCGCATGGAGTCGTGGACGGGTGCGTCGGGGCCGTCGATGGAGACCTGTATCGAATCCATCCTCAGGCGCCTCCGGCCGGCGTCCAGGGCGCGGATCGCGGCCTCGTCGACCAGGGTTCCGTTGGTGAGGATGGTGTATCTCATCCCGGCGCCCAGCACGGCGTCGATGATCTCGAACAGGTCGGGCCTGGTGAAGACCTCGCCCCCCGTGAGGCAGACCCTCATCACCGACAGGCTGCGCAGGACGCCGACGATACGGAGCCATCCGGCGGTCGAGAGGTCGGAGCGCCAGTTCATCTCGTCGGCATAGAAGCAATAGGCGCAGCGCAGGTTGCACCTGCCCGTGAGGGCGAGGTCGGCCGATGCGGGGGTCCTGAGTGCCTTCATGCCGCCCGTCTCATCCACCCGGGGCCCTTCCCATGAATCCCGAGGCGAGAAGGTCGCACACGAACCTGTCCACGTCCTCCCTGACGCGCCCGGGGGGAACGGAGTCGAAGGCCGCGGAGAGGGCCGAGACCAGGTCGTCCTCCGACACACCGTCGCACATCCTCCAGACGAAGAGCCCGGTGGCGTTCAGAACCCGCACCTCGCTCGTGTCGGGGTTGAAGAGGAGGGCTCCGTCCTCGTCCTCCTCGCGCAGGACCACGTCGGGATTCCGTTGGAGCCGCCCGCCGGTTCCGGGCAGGGATCCATCCTCGGTCATGCCATCACCTCCGCGTGCTCTCCTGATAACAATCCGCCCGCCCGACGGTTCCGCCCCTGCGCGACCTCGCCCGTTCGACGGCGAGCGCGGCCAGTCCCACGGCCACGGCGAACCAGAGGGTCGCGAACCTCATGACGATCGTGGCCGCCGCCGCCCCTGCCCTGCCCAGCGAGGGGCCGAGCAGGCCGGCGCGGATGTGCGAGTGGGCGTTGCCGTCGCCGAGGTTGGCGTTGTGCCGGTAGTCCTTCTCCGGCGGGGTGATCGCGTCCAGGAACTCCCGGATGTCCTGCACCACCCCGGGCTCGA
>JAKLEF010000288.1 GCA_022703195.1 Candidatus Fermentibacterota bacterium
CCGGTCCCTGCCCTGAGGGCGGAATGCTCCGCACCGCCCGGGTAGTTCCTCGGCTCCGACATCCTGGAGAACCGGATCGAGGCGTCGGGGAAATAGTGCGCGTCGAACTCGCTGTAGGGCCCTTCCTCCATCTCGATGTACAGCAGCACCATCGATCTGTAGGCCAGCCTCCCGGCGGCTTCCAGCACCTCTCCAGGCGCAGCGCCCGCAAAGGAGGAAGCCAGCGCGTCGAGCGGGGCGGACCAGACAAGATGCCCGGCCGTCCGGGCGAATCCATTCGAGGTGGCGATACGGAGCGCCCCGTTCTCGGAAGCAGCGGAGACCACCTCGGAATCCGTGCGGAGAACCCCCCCGAGCGACCTGAACTCCTGCGCGAGAGCCTCCGCCAGAGAACCGAATCCGCCCGACGGATACCTGAAGAACCTGGAGGGATCGAACCTCGATACTATCGGAAGGCCGCCGAGCGCCTTGGCGAGAAGGCCGCCCGGGCGGGCGGAGGAAACCCTCCTCGCGGCCTGGAAGCTCGATATCTCGTCCGCCGAAAGCCCCCAGAGCTTTCTCGTATAGGGGATGTAGAACGACCGGGCCATGGTCCGGCCGGTTCCGGCCTCCACGGCTTCCGAGAAGGAGCGTGGGGATGAGATCCCTTCCCGCCTGAAGAGACCGCCTATCTGGTCGCTCAGGATCCCCGCGGAAAGGCCCGGGGGCAGCCTGAGGAGGGCGTCGAGGGGCGAAGGAGGGAACCTCACCAGCCTCCCACCCAGGAGGATCCGCCCGTTCCGCCTCCTCCTGCGGAGCTCGAGCCCGGGAAGCCCCTCGAGGAACGCGAGCACCCGGCCTTCGACGGATGGATGTATCCTGTGGCTTCCGTAGTCGTAATCGAGCCCGCCGCGGGAGAATCCGCCCGCGATGCCGCCCGGCGCCGGCTCCCTCTCCAGCACGGTGACATCCCGGCTCCGGTCCGACCTGAGCAGCTCGATCCCGCAGGCGAGCCCGGCCGGGCCCCCTCCGACGATCACGACGGAGTCAGATCCGGACATCCGCCACCGGTTCCCCGATGCTGAGATTCCCGCGGTACCTGCTGGAAGAGATGTAGAGCCTGTGCCAGATCATGTAGTTCAGGAGCCCCCAGAGAGCCCGGCCGTTGTCCGCCCGCATGGACAGATGATCCTCCCAGAGATCCCTGACGCCGGCGGGCTTCAGGAGTGCGCACCCCCCGAGAGCCGCCTCTCCGAGCTCCTCCTCGACGACGGCCCGGAGTTCCTTCCTCATCCAGGAGGAATAGGGCATCTCCAGCCCGACCTTCTTCTTCCTGACCACGGCCCCTGGCAGGTAACCCGTCATGGCAGCGCGGAGAAGGTGCTTCTTCGAAAGCCCGGGGAGCTTCACCCCGGACGGCACCCTCCCGAGGAACTCCACGAGGCCGAGATCGGTGAAAGGCACCCTGGCCTCGATCGAGTGGGCCATCGTCATCCTGTCGTTCTTGATCATCAGGTCGTCAGGCAGATGGTAGGACGAGTCGATCTTCAGGATCCTGGCCAGGTCGTCGCCGGCGGCGCAGTCGTAGATCCGCCTGAAGAACGAGTCGGAGGGCGGATAGCCGACCGTGCCCGCGAACACGGACCGCTTGGCTTCCTCCGTGAGTACGACCCTCCAGTGGAAGTGCGATCCGGGAACGTCCAGCTCGGCGCCATCGGTGAACCGCCGGGCCTTGAAGTCGAAGCTCAGCTTCCTGTGGGAGACCGGCAGGGAGTGGGCGAGCGGCCTCACGAGGCCCCTCCTGAGGAACGCCGGGATGAGCCTGTAGGCCTTCCTTATCTTCATCGCAGCGTGAGTGTCGTATCCGCCGAAGAACTCGTCGCCACCCTCTCCAGACAGAAGGACGGTAACGTGCTTCCTGGCTTCCCTGGCGAGCAGGAAGGTGGGTATGGCCGAACCGTCGGCGTAGGGTTCGTCGATGAAGGAGACGTGGACCGGGAGCAGATCCGCGACAGTTCCGGGCTCTACGTCGATCACGTGATGGGAGGTCCCGATCCATGAAGCCACCATCTCGGCGTATCGGGACTCGTCGAAGCTGGGATCGCCGAACCTGAGCGAGAAGGTGTGGAACCCGGCTCCCGCCCCGGCGTCGCGCATCAGCGCCGTGAGCGCGCTCGAGTCCATGCCGCCGGAGAGCATCACGCCCACCGGGACGTCCGAGACCGTCTGGCGCCTGACCGACTCCGACAGCAGCCTGCGCGACTCCTCGACTGCTTCCCGGGTGCCGATGAGAGCGTCGACAGGGGGATCAGGCGCGACGAACGAACTGACAACGGCCCTGTCCGGATCGGAGGCCGACAGACAGAATCCCGGCCTGAGTTCCATGATGCCGCGGAAGGCCGTCAGCTCGCCGGGGATGTAGTCCATCGAGAG
>JAKLEF010000289.1 GCA_022703195.1 Candidatus Fermentibacterota bacterium
GGCTGCGGTGATGACTCCGGCTGAGAGTTTCTGCGAAGCGGAGCCGAATGCGTCGGAGAGGACCCTCTTCGCGAGAGCGAGATCTATCGGTGTTCCGTTGATCCGGCTGGATGCTGCCAGCCTGTGGACCGCGCCCTCGAGCTGCCTGACGTTGCTCCTGATAGTCGAGGCGATGAAGTCGAGCACCTCGGCCGGGAAGAACTCCCCCTCGTCGCGGACCTTGAGGTCGAGGATGGCCATTCGCGTCTCGTAGTCGGGCGGCTGGATGTCGGCGACGAGTCCCGACTGGAACCTGGAGACCAGGCGTTCCTCGAGCCCGGGGATCTCGCCGGGCAGCCTGTCGGATGTGAAGACGATCTGCCTGCCTGTCTGGTACAGGTCGTTGAACCTGTGGAAGAGCTCCTCCTGGGTCTGCGCCTTGCCTCCCAGGGACTGGACGTCGTCCATCAGGAGGAGGTCGACGTCGCGGTAGATGCGCCTGAACTCGTCGACGTTCTGACGGCCCAGAGACGTGACGAACAGGTGGAGGAACTGCTCCGAGGAGACGTAGACGAAACGCTTGTCGGGATGGAGCCTCCTGACTTCGTGGGCGATGCCCTGGATGAGGTGGGTCTTGCCCAGCCCGACGCCGCCGTAGATGAAGAGAGGATTGTAGGAAGGGCTGCCTGGGTTCATGGCGACGGCCCTGGCGCCGGCATGGGCGAGCTCGTTGCTGGGCCCCGCCACGAATCTGTCGAAGGTGTAGCTGGGATGGAGATAGTTGGATCTGATGGAGGTCTGGTTCTGCCTGGGCTGCGCCTCCGGACCGGGAGATGCGGGTGGGGCAGGGTCGCCGACGCATTGCAGGCTGATCCCGGGGATGCCGCTGAGCTCCCTGAGGGAGCCCTGGAGGATCTCGCCGTACTGTGTCATCGTCCATCTCGCCATGAAGGCGTTCGGGAAGCGGACGATGAACCTGTCATCCTCGAGAGCCTCGAAGCAGGACACCTGGAGCCACGAGCTGAACGAGGTAGGCGGGATGGACGGCCTCGCAGCCTCGAGACAGCGGTTCCAGAGACCAGGCAGATCCATGCCGGAGGGGGCGGTCTGTTCCACGCCGGCCTAAGACATTGCCGGGTAAACCGGACAGGTATTATCCACAGAGTTCTCCACAGGTTTCACAGCTTACATATGCTTGGAATACAAGGATTTGCGTCGTAGGGCAGAGCCGTGATCGCACCGCGTGTTGATTTCGTTCAAGCAACATACATTCCACCGGAGCCACCGTCTTGACAGGACCCGATTTGGGGAGTAGCTTCCCGCTTCGCCGCATCAGAGCGGCAGGCAGAATTTCGTCCCGCCGGGACCCGCAGTCAAGCCGTCACGGGATGAGTGAAAAATCAGGTGATCCGGGAGAGGCGACATGAAGAGAACGTACCAGCCCAGCAACTTGTCCCGCGCCAGAAGACACGGATTCAGGGCGAGGATGGCCACTCGCAACGGGCGCAAGGTGCTCAATGCCAGGCGCCGCAGGAACAGGAAGCACCTCGTCCCCTAGCGGAAGACCTGTTCTGGCCGTCCCCGGGAGGCTCACCGGCAAACCCGAATTCGAGAGGGTGTTCAGGCAGGGCTTCCGGTTCAGGGGCGCGGCGGTGAGGATAGTCTGTCTCGGAAACACCCTGGGCATCACACGCCTGGGGTTTTCCGTATCCAGGAAGATGGGATGCGCAGCGGAGAGGAACCTCTTCAGACGCCGGATCAGGGAGGCGCTGCGTCAGCGGATCTCGACGCCGCCGGGCCTGGATATCGTCGTGTACCCCGCGGTGAAGCTCTCGGAGACCACGCGAAGAGCGATGGAGGCGGATCTCGCTGCATTCGCGGACTCTCTCCCGCTGCGAGGGGAACGCTGAAGGCAATCCGGTTCTACAGGCGCTGGATATCTCCGATGCTGCCCCCGGGCTGCCGGTTCACGCCTTCGTGCAGCCTGTACGCCCTGATCGCGGTGGAGAGGTTCGGCTTCCTGAAGGGAAGCGTGATGTCCGCCTGGAGGATACTCAGGTGCAACCCTTTCACGCCCGGCGGTTTCGATCCAGTACCCGGAGGTCCCGAAGATGAGTGACCAGCAGAGACTCCTCCTTGCAGCCGTGCTGATGTCCCTTGTGCTGGTGGCGGGATGGATGCTGGGCTCGTCGAGACGGCAGGCCCCTGCGGCGCCGGAACTGCCGGATCCGGTTCAGACATCCACGGCGATCGATACCGTGGAGGATTCGATCCCTGACTCGACGTCCGCTCAGATCCCCGCTGATTCATCCGCAGCGAGTATCGACGGGATCCCGGAGCGCCTCGTGAACGTATCCATCCCCGACGGGCACGGAGGGATCCTGGTGGATGCCGTGCTCTCCACGAACGGGGGGGCGGTGGTCTCGTGGG
>JAKLEF010000029.1 GCA_022703195.1 Candidatus Fermentibacterota bacterium
GGACGGATCGAAGGCACCGGCCATGCCCATCCCCGCCAGCACCGGCGAGAGCGAGAACGACGAAGCGTACTCGAACCTCGGCATGGCCAGGAAGACCTCGCGGGCGGAGAACCCGTCGGTCATTGCCGCGAGATCGGCCGTCGAGAACCGCTGCTCGAACTCCCTGATCCCGCTGTCTGGGAGCACCGCCACCATCCGGCTCGCCCCGTCGGAATAGGGCAGGGAGACCGCCCTGAAGCCCTCGCCGTCGTAGTAGTCCATGTCGTCGGTCCGGTGCATCAGGGGAACTGTCTCCACGGCGCCGGCGAGGGTCGTGAAAGTGCCGTCGCGGGTCTGGCCGGGGTCGAACTCGTCGAGCCAGCTCCCCTTGAAATAGACGGCGTTGGTGAGCACCATCCTGGTGTCGGCGGATATGGAGCCTGGCCCGAGCAGATCCTCTATCCGGCCGTGCGTGGCTTCGCTTACCCAGCCGTTGATCGTCTGGCGCTGGGCTTCGGGATCGCCCGAGAAGTCGGCGTTCCTGGCCTCCGCCCTGTAGCACCCGGTCACCAGGCCTTTGTATATGTCGAGCAGTGGGAACCCGGCCTCGGCCCAGATGGCGTTGGCTATGTCGAGCTCGATCGGATCGCCTTCGCACATCGCCGCACGGCCTTCGGGATCCAGCATCCCCCCGATGCGGCGGAAGCCTGCGTGCACCAGCGGACTGTCGATGTCGAACCCCAGGACCGCTGCCATCTCTCCTGCAGTGGTTCCGGAAGCTCCCGCCCAGGTCATCGCGAGGGCGGAGGAGATGCTGTAGGGGGAGAACATCACGTTCCCGTCGCCGCTCTCGAGGCACAGCCCGCCGAAGAGCGCCAGGGCGAACTCCCGGTTGCCGGCCGAAAGGGTTGCGAGATCGGCATCGGTGATGTCGGGCAGCGGGTCTCCTGCGGGCACCGGGCCCTCCACCACTCCCGAACCGCCGCAGGCTCCCGGCAGCAGGGCGGCAGCCGCGGCAAGGGTCGTCAGAATCCTGTGCATCAGCCCTCCTCGTCGCCCGGCATGCCGGGCCGCTGTTTCCGTCAGCCTTCATTCTAAATCCGTCGCTCACCCGGAGGAAGGCCCGCGATCTCCACACTCCCGGGTGGTCGGGCATTCCGGCCGGCATCTACCCGTTCCATACCGGCCCGCCGCCAGGAGGAAGGCCCGCGATCTCTACCTCCGGGGTGGAGCCGCGCCCTGTTTGACAATCCCGGGAGGTTCCCTTACACTACTCACCTGGGGGGCCGAAGCCTGCGAGTGCTTTGGGTACAGATGGAGGCAGCGCCCTTCTGCTGGCCGATGCAGCGACCACCCCCCGGGGTCCGGTGAGCAGCAGAAGCGACAGCAGAAGGCCGTTCAAGTCCTCTAACCCTACCGAGACGTCATTCGTCACGCCTTGGCCCCCCTCGCTCTCTCACAGAACCGAACGGACAGCTCGGCCGGAGCATCGGGATGGGTGTTCGATCTGAAAGGTAAACTCCTCGAGGCGGTCGCCGACCGGTACTACCGAGCGATCCTCGTCATCTGCGGCGCTTACAGCGTCGCCGCGGCGCTGATCCCGTTCATGAGGCTCGTCCCGAGATGGCCGGCGCAGCTCGCCATCTTCGCCCTCCTCTACGCCGGGCTCCGGGCCCGTGCGATCCCCGACTGGGCCAGGCGCTGGTTCTACTACGCCATGCTCACGGTGTCCTACCAGGCCCTCAGGCTGCTGGTCTCGACATGCTCCGACGGTTTCCACGGGGCCGGCATAATCGCGATGGAGCAGAGATTCTTCGGCACCCTGCCTACGGTATGGCTGCAGGGCGCCCTCCATCCGACCCACGGCTTCGCCTGGTACGACTACATCTTCGCGGTGCTGCACGCCTCCCTCTTCGCCTTCCCGTTCCTGCTGCCGGGCTTCCTGCTGTGGCGCAGGGGAGTGGATTCGATGAAGAGGGCCTCGGTCGCCGTGGTGCTGATCTCCCTGGCGGGATACCTCACTTATGTCCTCTTCCCCCTGACGCCTCCCTGGATGGCCGAACTGGAGGGGGACATCCATCATGCCGAGAGGGTCGTCTACCTGGCCCTTTCGAGCTTCACGAGCGACTGGCTGTCAGGGGCCTTCCAGCCCAGCCCCAGGGGGGCCATGCCGTCCCTGCACGCCGGGCTCCCGTTCATGACGCTCCTCGTCTCGCTCCACGAGTTCGGCAGGCGCGCATGGTGGGTGGCACTGCCCGTCGCGGCCCTCTGCTTCGAGATCGTCTACGGGGCCGAACACTACGTGGTGGACGTCGTCGCCGGGCTCGCATACGGGCTCGCGGCGTACCTGATCGTCTACAGGAAGCTGTTCCCGGACGCCCCCGGCGGGGGAGCTCCGGCCGGTGGAAAGGTCGGGTGACCATGCGGACCGTTCCGGATTTCGCGAGGATGAAGGCCGAGGGCAGGAGGATCGCTTCCCTCACTGCATACGACTTCCCGACCGCCCTCCTGGAGCAGGAGGCCGGCATCGACTTCATCCTGGTCGGCGATTCCATCGCCATGGCGGTTCTCGGTGAGGAAACGACGCTCGGAGCCACGGTGGAGATGATGCTCCCCCACGTGAAGGCGGTCAGGCGGGGCGCCCCCGGCACGTTCGTCGTGGCCGACATGCCGTTCGGATCGTATCAGGCGTCTGACGAGAGGGCGGTCGACTCGGCCGTGCGTTTCGTCGCCGAAGGGGGCGCGGACGCCGTGAAGCTCGAGGGAGGCTCGCCGATGCCTCTATCCAGGGCGGCTGCAATAATCGCCTCCGGCATCCCCGTGATGGGTCATGTCGGCCTCCTCCCCCAGTCCGTCCGTGCATCGGGCGGGTACAGGGCGGTCGGGGCCGACCAGGCAGGGCGCGTGATGTCGGAAGCCAGGGCGCTCGAGGATGCCGGTGCGTTCGCCCTGGTTCTCGAGAGCGTCGAGGAGGCGATCGCGCGGGACGTCACCGGGGCCCTCTCGATACCGACCATCGGCATCGGGGCCGGCAGGTTCACCGACGGCCAGATACTGGTGGTCAACGACATGCTGGGCATCACCAGGGGCTTCGAGCCGAGGTTCCTGAAGAGGTACGCCGACGTCGGGGCCGGGATCACCCGGGCTCTTTCCGACTACGCCGGCGAGGTGAGGAACGGTTCCTTCCCCGAGGCGCGCCATGCGTATGCGCCGCTCAGGGAGCCCGGGAAATGAGGATCCTCGTGATCGGCTCGGGCGGCAGGGAGCATGCGATAGTCCACGCCCTCTCCCGCGGAGGCGGCCACGAGCTGCATGCCGCCCCGGGCAACCCCGGCATGGCCGCGACCTGTGATTGCCATCCCGTAAGGGCGGATGACATCGAAGGCCTAGTCGGCCTTTCTTCGAGGCTGGGGGCGGACCTGGTCGTGCCCGGCCCCGAAGCCCCCCTCGTCGCAGGCATCGCCGACGCCCTGGAGGCCGCCGGGACCCCCTGCTTCGGCCCGTCCGCGGCATGCGCCATGCTCGAGGGGAGCAAGTGGTTCGCCAAGGAGCTGATGGCCGCCGCCGGGGTGCCGACCGCCCCCGGAAGACTCTTTTCCACTCCCGCCGGGGTCCTCGAGGCTGCCGGCGGTTCCTGGGGCGGCTGGGTCCTGAAGGACGACGGCCTCGCCGCCGGCAAGGGCGTGTTCCTCCCCGACGGGGACGGCGAAGCCTCGGAGGCTCTCGGGAGGCTGTTCCCGGGAGGCCGGGGCAGGGTGGTCCTCGAGAAGAGGCTCCATGGCCGCGAGGTGAGCATGATGGCCCTCTGCTCCGGTGAAGAGGCTTTCGTGCTGCCTCCCAGCCGCGACCACAAGAGGGCCTTCGACGGCGACAGGGGGCCCAACACCGGCGGGATGGGGGCGGTATGCCCCGCACCCGGGATCCCCGAGGGACTCTCCGACTGGGCGCTCTCGAGCGTCTTCCGGCCCGTCCTCGAAGAGCTCCACCGCCGCGGCACCGACTACAGGGGGGTGCTCTACGCCGGCCTGATCCTCGCGCATGAAGGCCCGGCCGTGCTCGAGTTCAACTGCCGGTTCGGCGATCCCGAGGCGCAGGCAGTCCTTGCACTGCTGGAGGGGGATGCCGGAGCGGCATTCCTGTCCTGCGCGAGGGGGAATCCGGACTTCTCCGGGATCGGGATACTGCCCGGGGCTTCGGCCTGCGTCGTCATGGCCTCGGAGGGATATCCGGGCGCGTACCGGAGCGGGTTCCGGATCGACGGGATCGATTCGGCAGGGGACGATGACACAGGTGTCACGGTGTTCCATGCCGGCACCGCCATGTCGGACGGCAGCCTCGTCACGGCGGGCGGGCGCGTGCTGGGCGTCACCGGCACCGGAGCCGGTCTGGGCGAGGCTCTCGCGAAGACGTACGCAGCGGTCCGCACCATCACTTTCCGGGGCGCCTGCTGGCGGAAGGACATCGGCGCGACCTGACGATGACGCACATGCGCCCGGGCCCGGCTCCAGGCCGGGAGGCGCGGGGAGGGCTATGGCCGCCAGAGTAGG
Organism: Candidatus Fermentibacterota bacterium; assembly: GCA_022703195.1. Classification (GTDB taxonomy): domain Bacteria; phylum Fermentibacterota; class Fermentibacteria; order Fermentibacterales; family Fermentibacteraceae; genus Fermentibacter. Next base: position 4,527 of record JAKLEF010000029.1, read on the forward strand.
GATATTGATGGGCAGCGAGAGCGACAGGGAGGTCATGGACCTGGCCAGGGCGGTCCTCGAGGATCTCGGGGTCGAATGCGAGGTCAGGGTCATGTCGGCCCACAGGAATCCCGGCGACGTCGCCGCCTATGCTGCCGGGGCCGAGGCTGCGGGCATCCGTGTGCTGGTGGCCGGAGCCGGGCTTGCGGCCCACCTTGCCGGCGCGGTGGCCTCCCGCACCATCCTGCCCGTGATCGGGGTCCCACTCGAGGCCGGCCCGCTCAACGGCCTGGACGCGCTCCTGTCCACAGTCATGATGCCGAAGGGCATCCCCGTGGCCACCGTGGCCATCGGCTCGCACGGGGCGAGGAACGCGGGCTTCCTGGCCGCGCAGATCCTGGCCCTGTCCGATCCGGAGCTGGGGATGAGGCTCAGGGCTAAGCGGGGGATGTGACCCCGGGCAGGACGATCCGCATCCAGCGATCCTTCCTCTCAGCCGTCCAGATCGAGGATGCGGCCGAGGCTCTCCATTCCGGCGGGATAGTCCTGTATCCTTCCGACACCGTATACGGGCTGGCCTGCCGCGCCGGGAGGCCCGAAAGCGTCAGCCGCCTGGCCTCCATCAAGGGGTATGGCGTAGGCAGGCCCTTCATCGTCCTGGCGTCGGATCTCGGGATGGCGCGCGACCTCGCGGAGATGGACGAGGAGGAATCCGCCCTGGCCGGGGAATGCTGGCCCGGTCCCTTCACCATCGTGCTCCGTGCAGGCAGGTCGGCTCCCGGCTGGGTCTGCGCGCCCGACGGGACTGTCGCCGTCAGGGTGCCGGCCGATCCGCTGACCAGGGCGATCCTCGGCGAGGTCGGCTACCCCCTCGTGAGCACCAGCGCCAACACCCGCGACAATCCCCCGGCTCTCGACTTCGCCTGCGTGGAGGATGCCGTGCGGGGAGCCGCCGATCTCTGCCTCGACGGCGGCCGGCTCGATTCCACCGGCCCGAGCCGCATCGTGAGGGTCGGGCGCGGCTTCGTCGAGATCCTGCGCTGAACCCCGGGCTTCATCCCCTGAACGCCCCCGGCGGGCGGCTGCTGGCCGTCTCGTCCGCCATCCTCTTCGGATGCGCCACCGTTGCGGCGAAGGCACTCCTCGGCGATGTGGAGCCTGCGGTGCTGGCGGGGCTCCTCTACCTCGGGTCGGGCGTCGGGCTGGGGGCGGTCGCGCTGGCGGCAGGGGTCACGCCCGGGGGCAGGCGCTTCTCCACCGGGCTCACGCGGCGCGACGCGCCCTGGCTGGCCGGAGCAGTGGTGTCGGGAGGCATGGCCGCTCCCGTTCTCCTGATGTGGGGGCTGTCGAGGACATCCGCCTCGGCAGCCTCGCTCATGCTGAACCTCGAGGGTGTCCTGACGGTGCTGATCGCCGGCGCGCTGTTCAGGGAGAACATCGGAGGCAGGATCGCCGCCGGGCTGGCCCTCGTGATAGCCGGTGCCGCCCTGATCTCCGCGGCGCCCGGCGCCGGAGGCGGCTCTGGCTCCGCCGGTCCGGCCGGCGGGGCTGCGATCGCGGGGGCATGCCTCCTGTGGGCTCTGGACAACAATCTCACCCGCCGGATATCGGCGGGGAACCCCGTCGTGATCGCCGGCATCAAGGGGCTGGCGGCCGGCTCCGTCAACCTGGCGGCCTCCGCCCTGCTCGGCATGTCCCTTCCGGATGCCGGCACGGCTGCGATCGCAGGGCTGGCGGGATTCCTCGGCTACGGGGCCAGCCTCGTGCTGTTCATCATGGCGCTGAGGGAGGCCGGTGCGGCGAGGACGGGGGCGCTCTTCTCGACGGCCCCCTTCATAGGCGCGGGCGCCTCGCTGCTGATCCTGGGCGAGCCGGCCGGGCCGATGCTGCTGCCCGCCGCGGCCCTGATGGCCGCAGGGGTATGGCTGCAGTCAGGCGAGAGGCACATCCACGTCCACGCGCATGGATCGCTCTTCCACGAGCACACGCACGTGCACGACGTCCACCACGCGCATGCCCACGACGGGACCGAGCCGGCCGGGGAGAGGCACTGCCATCCGCATCAGCACGAACCCTTCGAGCATTCGCACGCCCATCTCCCCGACATCCACCACAGGCACGGGCACGGGCACGGGCGATAGCCGCGGAGGCCCTCACCCGTCGATGCGGGCGCCCGCGCTCCAGCCCTCGAGGATCTCGGAGACGATCCCGCGGATCCTGTCCCTGAGCCTCTCGTAGTAGGCGGAGGCCGCCGCTACGGAGAAGGGCTTCGCCTCGATGCCGGAATAGCGGATCGAGCATGCCGGCACCGGATATGCCCTGACCCCCTCGCGATCCAGCCAGGAGCCGGAACCGTCCCATTCGGGGACGAAGTCGGGGATGGCCGCCTGGACCAGGGCCAGCTCGTCCGAGCCGCCGTGTCCGGCCGAGGACCCGAAGATCTCCCTGGCGATGTCGTCGCCCACCACCCACCAGTCGACGAGCGCGGTCCGCACGCCGCACGACTTCCAGACCTCGGAAAGGGCCTCGGACAGGGTCTCCGAATTGCCTCCGTGGCCGTTGAAGACGACAACCTGCTCGATGCCGGAGACTGACACCGAGTCGAGCAGCTCGACGACGAGGGACCTGTAGGTCTCCTTCTGCATCCACATCCCGCCGGGATATCCCGAGAGGGAGTTGACCAGCCCGAATGGCAGGGTGGGGAGCAGGATCGCGCCGAACTCGGGCGCCAGATCACCGGCCAGCTTCTCCGGGGCGATGACGTCGGTCCCCAGGGGGCCTGCATCGTGAGCCTCGACCGTCCCCACAGGCCAGAAACAGAGGCTCCTGTCCAGCTTCACGAACTCGTGGGTCGTCATCCTGAGCAGCTTCATGGTGCCACCCGATTGCCCACGGGCCAGAAACAGAGACTCCTGTCCAGCTTCACGAACTCGTGGGTCGTCATCCTGAGCAGCTTCATGCCCTGTTCCTCCCGTCACGCGAACCGCGGAGGCCCGCGGACAACGCAGACAGCAGCGAGGGCGGGTGCATCATGATGTTGGAATAGGCCTGGTTGGCCAGCGGGCACCAGCACTCGCCCCTCCGTATCGACCGCCTGATCTCGCGGGCCTTCCCGGAGCGCCAGGCGGACGCGAAGTCGCCCTCCGGGCCCACGCGGCCCATCTCGGCGGCATAGGCCCTTATCGCGCATGGCCATACCGCCCCGTCGGCATTGATGTGGACGTTGAGCAGGCCGGCGTAGCACGGGATCACCTGGCGCCTCTCGCGGAGGATCCTCACCACCAGGTCGTAGTAGACCAGCCGGAGCCCGGAGGTGATCCTTCCGAGCAGCCTGGCGTGCTTCATCTTCTCGATGGTTGCACGCCTGAAGCCTTCCATGATGCCGCCGTACGTGGCGGGATCCGGCGTGATGCCGGAGCCGACGTTGAAGAACTCCTCGCGCTCCTCGGCTATCTCGTTGATATACGTGTCCACGCCGAGGTTCCTCGCGTACTCGATGACCCCGGGCAGCTCCTCCGAGTTGAACCTGGAGATGACGGTGCCGACCCCCACGTGGAGGGCGGGGTACTCCCGCCTGAGGGCCGAGAGGCGCCCGAGCGTGTCGAGCAGCCTGTCGAAGTTGCCCGGCACGCCCCTAATCTCGTCGTGACGAGCCCCTATCCCGTCGAAGGACGGCTTCACCGTGAGGGCGGTCACCGGCGACTCGCGGCGGATGACCTCGAGCATCGCACGGGTGGTCTCCTCTATCCTCTCGGGCATCAGTGCGTTCGTGGGGACGTGGATGACGGCCGGGCGGAGGTGCCTGCACGCGAGGCGCACTATCTCCGGCAGGTCGCTGCGGAGGTAGGGTTCGCCGCCGGAGATGTTGAAGAACCAGGTGCGCCCGATCGACCTGAACATGGCCTCGATGGCCGGCAGGTCCAGCTCGGGGAGCCCGGGGGCCTTCCAGATCATGCAGGTGCCGCACCGGGACTGGCACCGGCGCGTGACCGAGAAGGTCACGTTGATCGGGGCGGGGGGCCTGCACAGGCCGTGCCGGGCCAGGAAGGCGAAGGCGGCGGACGCTGCCAGCCCGGCCACCTTCGGGATCAGGGACAGTCTGCGCGAGAAAGCTTCGGACAATGTCGCCTCCAGGGCGTAGGAAGCCTCGACGAGCATCAGGAGGATCCTGTGGCAGAGGGAAACCGTCACAGCCACCGCGATGCCGCCGGCGAAGGGAGCCAGGACCAGCCCCTGGAAGGACTCCCTCACTCCTATCCCTCCCGGGACGAACACCCAGACGAGGGATACGAGCCACGAGACCGGCATCACGATTATACAGGCGGCGAGCATGGCGAACCTGTCCCCGGCTCCGAGGCCGGCGAAGTCGAACCAGAGGAAGAGCGAGAAGCCCCTCAGGGCCCATGACAGCATCCCCGTGGAAACCATGTAGAGCCCGTCCATGGCGCCGATCCTGGGCATGCTCCCCCTGCCGAGGACCTTCCCGAACCGCCCGGTCATCCTCTCGACCAGGAAGGCCCTGATCCCCGGAGCGGCCAGCGCCAGCAGCACGACCGCCGAAGCGGCCGCGATGTACACCCTGGCCTCCGGAGGGAGCCCCGCCCCCCCGGAGAGGGGGATGACCGCGAGCGAGAGCAGGCAGGCCGAGATCATGAGGTAGATGTTCTCGAAGGCCATGGAGAACAGCGAGATGCCCGCCCCGATCCCCCTGGACCGGAGGAAGGCGAGCCGGCCGAGGAACATCCATACGCGACCCGGGATGTATGACCCGGTCTGGGTGATGAACCAGTTCCTGCGCAGGGCGGTGCGGGAAACCCCGGCGCCGGCGGCGCCGACGCCGACGAGCCTCACCCAGGGGGCCGGGGCGAAGTACAGGCTGGCGAGGGCCGAGAGCACGGAGGAAACGAGCAGCGGCCAGCGCCCGGAGAAGTCGAGTCGGGATGCGAGATCGCCTACATCGCCCCTCCATGACGGCCACAGGCCGAACACGAACCACAGGACCCCCCCCGCCAGGAGCGCGAAGCCGAACCACGCGCCCAGGCGGTTGAGGAAGTCATGCCGCGCCGGCACCGGGCTTTCCGCGTCTTCTCGAAACCAGCTCGAACGCGGCCGCGACCGCCGTCAGGAGGGCCGTGACGACGGATATGAGGAGCCCGGTCGAGAAATCGGAGGCATCGTAGGTGAAGCAGACGGAATGCTGGCCGGCCGGGACGGCGACGGCCCTCATCCAGCCGTTGGCGCGGAGGAGCCGGGCTTCCGTGCCGTCCACCGAGACCCGCCAGCCGGGGTGCCAGGTGTCGGCGAGGACGAGGAGGCCGGGTTCGCCGGACTCGGTGGCGATCTCGACGAGTTCAGGCTCGTCCCTCGTGATGACGGCCGAACCCGGCTGTCCGGATGGCGGCGGCAGATCGGGACCGCCCGACACCGTGCTCACGGCCTCGGGCGGGATGCCGGGGGCCGGAGCCTCGCCTCCTGACACCCATGACGCAGGCATGAAGGCTCTGGGCATCGGCGCCGAGAGCTCCGCGGGGAAGCCTCCTGCCGAGGTGTCCGAGGCCATCTCATCGACGAGAGCCCCGTAGGGAGCCACCGTGCCGCCGTCGATCAGAACCGTGAAGCCTGTGGAGCGGACTTCCGGGAACCCTCCGGACGAGATCCCGGCGAGCATGTCGTCGACCGCCTGGGTCCTGGCGGCATGGTAGCCGGTGACGGACCTGATCCCAAGCGGGATGAACTCATTGCCGCCCGGGAAGATGCGCCCTTCGCCAACGGCCTCCCGGAGCCCGGCCGGCTCCGGATACAGGTCGGCGATCCTCGTCTGGGGCAGGAATACCTGGAAGTCCCTGTCGAGAGGCACGAGCTCCAGGGCCGCCACGGCAGAAACCAGGAGGGATGCGGTTCCCGGGCCGATCCTCTTCCGGGAGACCGCGAAGACGGTGCCGGCCACGAGGGCCGAGACGAGAGCGGCCCTGAGGAGGTCGCCCGAGGCCAGGTCGACCCTCCTGTCCACGAGCTCCGGGAAGGCGGCGGGTGACGCCCCGGCCCTCCGCCACCACCCTGCCTGGGCGGACGACAGGATGGGCCTGCAGAAGGCGAGGAGCACGATACAGAGAGCGCCCCAGGCAGCGATGGGCTTCCAGCAGCGTCCGGCCCTCACTCCGGCGACGGCCGCGTCGAAACCCGGCCCGGCGAGCAGCGATATGCCCGATGTTGTGAGGAAGGCCGCCATGTGCGGAGCCCTGAGCTTCCTGAACACGGGGACGATGTCGTAGAGGATCCTGTAGAAGGGGGAGTATCCCCCCCATGACACCAGCAGACCCAGCAGGGCCACAGCTCCCAGCGCCATGCCCCTGTGCGTCCTCCGCGAGAGGAGGGCGACCGCCGCCAGCAGCAGGATCGAAACCCCCGTGAACTCGCTCGAGAGCCTGAGCCCGAGCCTTCCCCAGTACACCGGTCCGCCGCCAGCCTCGCTGTCGGGGAACCCGTGGCGGTAGCCGAACAGATGGGGGAATGCCATGGCGAGGGTCTCCTCGGGAGGCATCGAGTAGCTCGCGGACTGCGAGAGCGGCAGATCCTCGCCCCGGGTGGATGTCCTCGAGAATGCATATCCCGGGAGCATCTGGACCGCGCCCAGCCCCGCCCCGACAAGGGTCATCGCAGCCAGCCCGGATGCCGCCGCGAGAGCCTTGCTCACACCCGGGCGCTCGAGGAACCTCCAGGCCAGCCATACGGTCGCCGCCATCGCGCTGTAGAGAAGCATCTGGGGGTGGCTGGAGAGGGCCTGCATCCCGAGGCAGAGCCCGCCCAGGAACAGGAACCACGCCCTCCTGGTGGCCCACCATCTCTCGCATGCGTAGAGGAGCAGCGGCAGGAAGCTCCAGGACACCATCTTGCTCGCGTGCCCCGCGTAGAACAGCGTGTTGGCCCATGCTCCGGCGGCGAAGGCTATGGTGCCCACCGTCCTGCCGCCCCGCGAGACAGCCAGGGAGCCGAGGAACAGCCAGGCGGACAGCGCGGCGATGAAAGCCTGCACCGGCCAGATGAACCGTACCGACGCCTCGGGGCCCGCGGCCAGGAGGAGGAGCCCCCGGACCGGATAGAACACGGGTGCCGAGAAGGAGGAAAAGAACGGGATGCCGCAGTAGATGTACGGGTTCCAGTGCGGTATCCTGCCTTCGGCGATGCTGGCGGCGGTGTAGGAGAGGAATGGGTATCCCTGGTGGACAGTGTCGCTGAGATCGCCTCCCGGCAGGCGCGGTGAGGAGAGGACCGGCCAGTAGACGGCCGCGGCGAGCCCCAGCGCCAGAATGATGGCCATGTGCCTGTCAGGAAGCCTGAAGCCCACGCCTCTCCCCCCTTCCCTTCGGTGCCGCGTACCTCAGGGTCGCGAGCGCCATTGCGATCTCGAACAGGGCCATG
>JAKLEF010000290.1 GCA_022703195.1 Candidatus Fermentibacterota bacterium
TCGAAAACTGCGGCTGCAAAAACGTTCCCCGCCAGTACGAATTTGCGCGGTTGTCCCTCACGCATACGCTGATGAGCAAGCGGTATCTGAAAAAACTGGTGGACGACGGCGTGGTGTCCGGCTGGGACGACCCCAGGATGCCCACCCTCGCTGGGATCAGGCGCAGGGGCTACCCTCCCGCGGCCGTAAGGGCCTTCGCAGAGCGGGTCGGAGTCGCCAAGCGGGACAGCACGGTCGACATCGCCCTGCTCGAGCACTGCGCCCGCGAGGAGCTCAACCGCACGGCTCCGCGCGCGATGGCGGTGCTCAGGCCCCTGCGCGTGGTTATCGAGAACTACCCCGAGGACAAGGTGGAGGAGTTCGACTACGTCGTGAACCCCGAGGACCCGTCGTCGGGCACCCGGAGGATCCCCTTCTCGCGCGAGATCTTCATCGACAGGGACGACTTCCGCGAGGTGCCCCCGCCGAAGTACCACAGGCTCTCGCCAGGCGCCGAGGTCAGGCTGCGCTACGCCTATCTGATCCGGTGCACGGGAGTCGAAAAGGATCCCGCGACCGGCGAGGTCACCGGGCTGCGCTGCACCTACGACCCTGCCACCCGCGGCGGCGACGCGCCGGACGGCAGGAAGGTGAAGGCCACCCTCCACTGGGTCTCCGCGGCACACTGCACGGAGGCGGAGGTGAGGCTCTACGACCACCTCTTCTCTGCCGAATTCCCGGGAGCCACCGAAGGCGTGGACTGGAAGGACGAGATCAACGGGGCCTCGCTGGAGACCGCCACCGGCGCTGTCGTCGAGAGGCATCTCGCCGATGCTCCCGCGGGCACCGGCTGGCAGTTCGAGAGGCTCGGCTACTTCTTCAAGGACCCCGTCGACTCGGCGCCCGGCAAACCAGTCTTCAACCGCACCGTCACTTTGAAGGACGCCTGGGCGAAGATAGAGAAGGCCGGAGGCGGAGTATGACCATGGTCAGGACACGAGTTGCCCCTTCGCCCACAGGCGATACACACGTCGGCACAGCTTACATGGCCTTGTTCAGCAGGATTTGGGCCAAGAAAAACAGAGGTCGGTTTATTCTGCGAATCGAGGACACAGACAAGGTCCGATCAACAGAGGAATCTGAGAGGGCTATCGTACATGCCCTGAAATGGCTTGGTCTTACATGGGACGAAGGCCCTGACAAAGATGGCCCGTACGGCCCCTACAGGCAGAGCGAAAGGCAAAAGCTCGGCATCTACAGCATGCACGCGGAGGCCCTGCTCTCGAAGGGGGCAGCGTACCGCTGCTTCTGCACGAAGGAGCGGCTCGACTCGATGCGCGACGCCAGGCGCTCGGGCGCCGGCTCTGGCTACGACAGGCTGTGCAGGGACATCCCGATCAGCGAATCAGACCGGCGCGCGGCGGCGGGCGAGCCCTTCGTCATCCGCATGAAGGCGCCCCTCGAGGGCGACTGCGTCTTCACCGACCTGCTGCGCGGCGAGATCCGCAAGGCCTGGTCCACGGTGGACGACCAGGTGCTGATCAAGAGCGATGGATTCCCTACGTACCATCTCGCCGTCGTCGTCGACGACCACCTCATGCGCATCAGCCACATCATCCGCGGCGAGGAGTGGATCAACTCGGTGCCCAAGCACGTCCACCTCTTCAGCCTCTTCGGCTGGGAGCCGCCCGTCTTCTGCCACCTGCCACTCCTGCGCAATCCGGACCGGAGCAAGCTCTCCAAGAGGAAGAATCCAACCTCTATAAACTATTACCGCGAAGCTGGCTACCTTCCCGAGGCCCTGCTGAACTACCTCGGGATGATGGGCTGGAGCATGCCGGGCGGGGAGGAGAAGTTTACGCTCAAGGACATGAAGAAGGAGTTCAAGCTTGAGGATGTTATCCTCGGCGGCCCGGTCTTCGATATAGCCAAGCTGCGCTGGCTGAACGCGCGGTACATCAGGGAGGACTACACACCCAAGACGCTCTTGTCCAAACTCAGGAAGTGGAAGCTCAACAACGAATACCTCCTGAAGGTGACACAAGAGGCTCACACCAGGCTAGAGACCCTGGCGGACTGGGGCCCCCTGACTTCCTTCTTCTTCGCCGACTCCGTCCCGCTGGACGCCGAGGGCCTGCTCCTCAAGGGCGGCACGGCCGAGGGAACGCAACGGATCCTCCAGTTCGCGACATGGGAGCTCGAGCGCCTGCGCGGCCTCTCGACCGAAGGGGTCGAAACCGTATTCAAAGGCCTGTCGGAGAAGACCGGGCTCAAGCTGCGCGACCTCACGCGCCCGTTCTACGTCGCGGTGAGCGGCTCGAAGGCCTCCACCCCGCTCTACGACTCGATGGCCCTGCTGGGCTCGGACATGGTCCGGATGCGCCTCCGCCGCGCCATCGACGCCCTCGGCCAGGGGACGCAGGGGATG
>JAKLEF010000291.1 GCA_022703195.1 Candidatus Fermentibacterota bacterium
CTGCGGGGATCCCGGCCGCATCGAGTCCGTCCCAGTAGACGATCCCGTCCGATGATGACTCCAGTGCCCGGATGCATCTTCCGGTGGCATCGTGGATCTGCACACCGAGGTTCGTCGACGAACCGGACAGAGTCAGTTCGACTCCTGACCTGAACGGAATCTCGGAGGCTCCCAATCTGGAGAGATCTCCGGCTACGTCCTCCTCCACTCCGAGACCCGGCGTGAAGTAACCGAACAAGGGATAAACCCATGGCGCCTGTTCGGGCGGCGGAGTCGTATAACAGTGGAACGTGGTCAGATTGATGTATCCCGCCTGGTCGGAACAAGTGCCCAGGTGCTGGAGATTGTGACGATTCTCTGCGTAGCTGTAGACGGGGCCTGGATCGTAGAGCGTCCCGCCCTGGTCATCGACTACGCAGAACCGTACCTTTTGCTTATGGCCATATCCCGAGTCGAGCCAGACGAGATAGGAATCGTCCGAATCCCCGCATGGTTCGATCCTGGTGAGCCCCGCCTGGGAGTCGTCGATCACCACCGGGTCGAACTGTCTCTGGCCCGTGTCCCCGTCGATCCCGCATAAAACCGCAGTTTCGTCGGTCAGGAGGAACGCCCTTACATCACCGGATCCGGTCAGGGCTATGGATGCATGGTCGCAATCGCCGAATTCCCCCGGCAGGATGACATCGGTGGCAGGTATGGTGACGTTTCCGGCCAGGTCGTACTGGATGTAGTCGGTCCTGTTGTCGGCTCCACGGAAAAGGATGTGCACATGGTCATCTACGGCGATGGCTGAGCCTGATTCCGACGAGAGGGTGTCCTGCCACAGGATCACCGGAGAGTCGGGTTCGGTGTCGATGGCAAGGTACAATGAGCATCCGATGTCGCTCGCAACTGTCTGGACGACGCCGTTGCTGTCGGTCGCCGCGTCGATGATGGTGCCATATTCCATCGGGCATACCGTGCGAACAGGTGCCACCACATCGCCCGTCGCCGATCTGTTCAGGATTGCGAGGCTGCACGCCCCGGCCTGGATTTCGACTCCCATCATGAGCACGCCGTCTCCGTAAGGCAGAAGCTCGATGTGATCCGAGAGGAAGCCCGGATCCTGGAGGAATACCACGGGAGAGAACGGGAGATTGATGACGGAATATGCGCTGTAGTTATACAAGCCGAAGCACTTGTGGATGTAGACGGGATCGGATGGACCCGGCTGGACAGCCGCGATGGACAGGTGCCCCGGGATGGCTCCCTCCATCTGGCAGAACTCGAAGGGAGCCGACCAGCCGGTCTGGCCGGTCATGCAGGCGGCCAGGAGCAGTATACCCATCAATACCCGACCCCCCAGGTATCAGGGCAACTCATGGCTGACGAAGCATATCAACGCTAACTCAACCGGGGGTTCGCAGCAATGCCGACGCACTTTCTCCTGTCACCCTGTCCTGCGATCCAGCAGACCCTGGAGCGGCCTTCAGCATCGGTTCCTGCAGGATGGAGGGCCTGGTCCGGGCGGTCTGGCCATGCACTGCCCGTGGCAGACGATAGACGCTCCCGCGGGCTGGCGGACGCGGGATGGATAGCCGATAGTCGCATATCGAGCAGGGCCTCGAGCCTTCGCATCGCCCCGCGCGACTGCCGGACGGGCGGAACCGGCGGGGGGCTGCCTCGGGGTGCTTCCTGCCGAAGCAGTTAGGAGAGGGAGATGGGTACCTGGGGTTCATCTGTGGTGATGGCCGCGGTTCTGACGCTGTCTGTCGCCGGATCCGCAGCCGGTCAGTGGAGCGCCGACTCGCTGGGGAACCTCGAGGTGTGCGACGCGGCCAACGAGCAGTCGGTGCCGAAGATCGCCCCTACCTCCGACGGAGGGTGCTTCGTCTCGTGGTTCGACTCGAGGAGCGGCGGCTACTGCCTCTACCTCCAGCGCATCGATGCCGACGGGAACGAGCTGTTCGACCCGGACGGGCTCCTGATCAGCGATCACGAGCAGCAGTCCTGGCTCGTCGACTACGACATGGCCGTCGACGCCGGTGACAATGCGGTGATAGTGTTCTCCGACACCCGCAACACTCCGGACGAGCTTGACGTGTCGGCCTACAGGATCTCGAGCGATGGGGAGTTCCTCTGGGGCCCCGACGGGGTTTGCCTGTCGAATCCCTCCGAATCGAGCTTCGAAGCGGCCCCCACGGTCGCCGTGACCCCAGCCGGCAACAGCATCTTCGCCTGGGGAGTGTCGGGTTCCGACTACACCTTGACGTTCCAGAAGCTTTCGGCCGACGGCGACAAACTCTGGGGCAACTGGGGCCTAACAGTCGAAGACCCGTCAGGGGACCTCTCGATGCCGATAGTCGTCCCGTCAGGGCTGGACAGTACGATCGTGCTCTTCAAGAGCTCGACGGGC
>JAKLEF010000292.1 GCA_022703195.1 Candidatus Fermentibacterota bacterium
GGAGGCTCGTCCTGCGCGGGGCAGGGCGGGGGATCGACGGGGGGATCTCCCGGAGACGCCGATGCTGCGTCAGGTTCCGGTGGTGGAGAGGAGCCGTCCGGCGGGGCGGCCGGAATCGGTGCCGCAGGTTCCGTCTCCTGGATCGACCGCGATGGATGCATTCCGGGTGCCGCCTGCGAGACCGGCGCGGCGGCCGGCCTTCCGGCAGGCGGCTGCGCGGGATTCTCCCGGGTCTGCCTGAGGTCCACCATCCCGCCGGCTTCGACGAGGATCCTCTTGATCCGCCGGGCTGTTTCGTGGTCGACGGAATCCTTGAGGACGAACGGGATCCTCGACAGCCAGACGACTATCTGCTCCGGCGGCAGTCCGGAGAGCTTCTGGAGGGTTTCGCGGAGCCTGGCCCTGTAGCCGGGCCTGAAGCCCGTGAGGACGACCCTGAACTGCGTAGCCTCGGGGATCGCGGAAGGGCTCACCGAACAGCTGAGCCCCAGGTCGCCCAGGGTGCGGGAAAGGGCCCGTGCCCTCTCCTCGTCGAAATCCTCACCAACCACGAGGCCGGTTCTCCTGAGGGCGAGCAGGACCTCGCCCCTACCCAGTCCGGTGAGCTCCTCGAGAGTCGCGAGCGTCCCGGGGGACGGGTTCTCCGCCCTCACCAGGACCTTCCAACTCATCTGGAGCCAGTCTGGGCGGTCTGCCTCCTCGCCAGGTGGATCCTGTCGCCGACGTCCACGAGATCGCCCGTGATGTTGGAGGAGACCAGCGCGGAACAGGTGGTGGGATCTGCTGTCAGCACGACAAGCTCCGAGATGGGGATGTCGGCCGTGATGACCCTGTTGCCGGCCACGTCCTCGGCTATGTCGCCGTAGTTGTAGACGACGAAGACGTCACCGGGTTCGAGCCCCGACTCGGTTCCCCTGTCGAGATAGACCACGTCGTAGGCGTAGGTCCTGGAGAAGTCGGGGTCCTGGAGACCTATGACCCATGCCGTCTGGTCCTCGGCGGCCGGTGTGGTGTTGACGGCTACGTCGCGCGCCGGCACGTACCATTCTATCAGGTCGCCCGCGTTGATCGGCAGGAAGCTGTGCTCCACGAGCGCGATCGAGGTGGTCTCGGTCACGGAGGTGACCCTGACGAGACCTGCCACGCGCACGATGAAGCCTATCTCCTCGCCCGTCTCGGGCTCGAAGGCCGTCTCCCCGGGTTCGAGCACCCTGAAGACGCTGTTGACGGAAACGCCGTCGCCCGAGCCCATGTCGATCTCGACGATGTCACCGGTGTAGGCGTCGTCGTTGCTCTCGATCTCCTGGTCCTCGACGTTGACCGCTAGAACCGAGCCAGGTGAGGCCAGGGGGCCTGTGGCGACGAAGCCGGCGTTCTCGAGCCTGATCCTGCTCAGCATGGGCACGGTGGCCGTCAGAGTGGGGGCCTGCACGTAGGACGGAAGGCTGGTGTAAACGGAGGTCCCCGAAAAACCGGTGGGCGATCCGGGGAGGACGATCTCCATGCCCGGCAACAGGTATTCGACGCCTGCGATCTGCGGATTGGCCGCCAGGATGTCGTCCCAGAACTCGGGGGTGCCGTAGAATCGTATCGACAGATCCCAGAGCGTGTCGCCGTACCCTATCGTGTAGGTGGAGGAGGCCAGGGCAGGCACGGAGAGCGCCAAGAGCGCCAGTACGAACAGGAACGAACGCATCCGACACCTCCATATCCGTTTCCGGCGCCCGGTCCCGCCCGGGGCCCGGCTGGCCGGCATGAATATCATAACTTCATAAAATCTAGAGTTGACGGAGGACGGAAGTCAATGATCCGCTCACTTCGCCGGGAAGATCGCGAATGGCGAATCTCCTCCGTCGCTCTCGACGGTGATCGACACCGTGTAGCACCCCGAGGGCGCGCCCTGCGAAGGGGCGTTCACGGCCAGCTCGAGGTTCCCCGCCCGTCCTGCGATGCCGGACCAGGACTCCCCGATCGAGAAGGGCTCCCCGTCGGATCCGATCCGGCCCACGAGGCATCCGTCCGGCGATGCCGGCGCCAGTGAGAGAGTCGTGGCCGTCCTCTCCAGACCCTCCGGATCGGTCGCCCCGGTGCCCACGATGGAGCGGCCTGCGGCCAGCACCACGATCCTGGAGCCCTGTTCGACCTCAACGTGGGTGTCGGTCCAGCCGGCGCAGGCATGGACATCCAGCAGCAGGGACTGAGTGGAGGAAGGCCCCCATGTCACTGCGGCCACGTCGCGGATCTCGAGGCCGGTCTCGCGGCCCAGGGCGGCCGACAGAAGCTTGACGCCGACGGTCTCGGACCGGTAATGGCCGAGGGCGATGACGGAGATGCGCCTCTCGAGGGCATGATGGTAGTCTTCGTGGCTTATCTCGCCCGTGACGAAGAGGTCT
>JAKLEF010000293.1 GCA_022703195.1 Candidatus Fermentibacterota bacterium
TTTTGTCCGCGAACTCCCCTCGGACCAGGCCCTGGGCGTGCCCGTTCCAGCCCAGGAGGAGCCGCCTGCGGAAGGCTCGCCCGTCCTGCCCCTGCCCGAGTCGCGGGGAGCCGGCGCAGGTACCGCGAGCGCCGGCACATCAGGCGCGGCGACAGGATCCAACCCCGCCGAAATCCTGCGCGAACTCCTTCTTGGGAGGCGCTCGCGCCGCAATTTCGACACCTCTCCCCTCTCCCTCGACGAGCTCTCCTTCCTCCTTTGGGCATGCGAGGGCGTCAAGGAAAACCGGGGCAAGTACTCCTTCCGCACCGTTCCCTCGGGCGGGGCGAGGCATCCTTTGGACCTCTACGTGTTCGCGCGCAGGGTCGAGGGGCTGGCCGCGGGCCTCTACCGCTATCTGCCCCTGGAGCATGCCCTCGTCCTCGAACGCGAAGGCGACGACTCGAGCCGGCTGGACGAGGCCCTGATGAAGCAGCTGCGCAAGGCTCCCTGCGTGCTCTTCTGGGCCGCCGTGCCCTACCGCAGCGAGTGGAGATACGGCAAGGCGGCCGACAAGCTCGTCGCCCTGGACGCCGGCCATTCCTGCCAGAACCTCTATCTCGCCTGCGAAGCCCTGGGCCTGGGCACCTGCGCCGTAGGCGCCTACGACCAGAAAAAGCTCGACGACTACCTGGGTCTGGACGGGGAGGACCTCTTCGCCCTCTACGCCGCCCCCGTGGGCCGGCCCGCCAAGGGCGCGGACGAGGAGTAGACCGTGGTCGACATCACCGGCACCATAGCCGTGCTCTCCTCTCTATTAGGCATTCCCCTCATCGTGTTCGGCTTCATCTACATGAACGGGAGGGGAAAGCGCGAGATCGAGCTCTCGCGCCTGAGGAACGAGGCCGCCAGGCTTGAGCTGGAGAAGGAGCGCGTCCATCTCCTCCTCCTCCAGGCCGAGAACGCCAAATACGACCGCCTGATCGAGGAGCGCGTCGATGCCAAGCCTCGAAAAGATGAACTCGAGTCCCAGATCGCAAGCCTCAGCCAAGGAGAAGCCCGTGGAAATCGATAGCGTCCAGCTCCCCGTACCCGCCGACTGCAACGTGATCGTGGGCCAGTCCCACTTTATCAAGACCGTGGAGGACATAGCCGAGATCATGGCCGGCTCCGTACCCGGCGCCAAATTCGGCCTGGCATTCAACGAAGCCTCAGGCCCCTGCCTGGTGCGCACTGCCGGCAGCGAGCCGGCGCTGGAAGCCGCGGCCAGGGACTGCGCCCTCGCCGTCGGTGCCGGCCACAGCTTCTATCTTGTCCTCGGCCCGGGCTCCTATCCCATCAACGTGCTCGACAGGATCAAGGCCTGCCCCGAGGTCTGCCGCGTCTTCGCCGCCACGGCCAACCCCCTGCAGATCATCCGCGCCCGCTCGGCCCAGGGCGCGGGCATCCTGGGCGTGATCGACGGCTCCTCGCCCGAGGGCGTGGAGACCGAAGCGGACAAGGCCGACCGCAAGGCCATGCTGAGGAGATTCGGGTACAAGGCTTGAGAAGCTGTCGACGGGACCGAGGGATCGGGGTCCCAAGATCACGAGGCACGGGGCGCTAGAGCGGTTCCTTCGCTCCGAAGGGCGTCCTTTTTGCCTCGGCAGCCTTGTCACGGAGCGGATATTTCTTCAAGTACAGCCTGAAGCCCTTTCCGTAGTCGTCCTCTCGCGTGGCATTGACGATTTCCAGCCTATGCGCGAAGTCCGTCTGCTTCAGGAAGCGGAGATACTGTATCTCCGCCCAGGTAGCCATGCCTTCGTAGAGCTGGCTCGTCTTCTCCTTGCCGAATTTCTTCTGAAGAGCCTTATCGTCCCAATTTCGATACTGCCATATGTGCGTGACTTCATGGACTATGGTAGCGACAGCCGAAACGACCGGCGCCCCGTTTTCTATGAAGATAGTGTGACCCCTGAAATCCCTCCTCGCAAATCCAACCACTCGGGCATCGAAACCCGGCGTGGGCACGAAAGCCGTCCCCTGATGTTTCGCTATTTTCTTCGCGCTCGTCATGCGAACATGCAAGGGGACATCTATGGAGATGCGGAAAAGGCGCTCCATGGTCTCCACAGTCTCCTCGAAATGCTCCTTGAGCTGCCCGAGGGTCTTGAGCGCGCTCTCCGAACAGGTCGGGCAACGCTCCCTGCCATCCTCCAGGGAAGTGAATGATCCCGCCTTCATCTCGAGGCCGCAGAAATCACAAAAATGCGCCCCGGCAGCCCTGGGATCGTAGCTTTTCGCCTCCTCTTCGGCTCGCTTGAGGCCGTCTCTCGCGTGGCGGAGAAGATTCTGATCGAACCTGTAGCCCCGCAGGAATCCCAAGGTTTCCCCGACATCGATGCAGGCGTCGATCTCCTGGTAGCCGA
>JAKLEF010000294.1 GCA_022703195.1 Candidatus Fermentibacterota bacterium
GATAACAGGCTGATCGCCACCGAGAGTTCACATCGACGTGGCGGTTTGGCACCTCGATGTCGGCTCAACGCATCCTGGGGCTGAACAAGGTCCCAAGGGTTCGGCTGTTCGCCGATTAAAGCGTTACGCGAGCTGGGTTTAGAACGTCGTGAGACAGTTCGGTCCCTATCCTCCACGGGCGTAGGAAGCTTGAGGGGATCTGTCTTTAGTACGAGAGGACCGAGACGGACGCACCTCTAGTGTACCAGTTGTCCCGCCAGGGGCACCGCTGGGTAGCTATGTGCGGACCAGGATAAGCGCTGAAAGCATCTAAGTGCGAAACCGGCCCCAAGAATAGGCTTCCCGACCGCAAGGTCCAAAAGGCCACTCGGAGACTACGAGTTTGATAGGCCGCAGGTGTAAGCACAGTAATGTGTTCAGCCGAGCGGTACTAATCGGCCGTGCGGCTTCATCACTTATACTCAGGTTCCAGTGAAGTCCGTCCGCCCTGTATAGCTGTGAAGGAACTGCGCCGGAGTTTCCGGTGACCATGGCGGAGGGGCCACACCCGTTCCCATTCCGAACACGGAAGTTAAGCCCTCCAGCGCCGATGGTACTAGTCGGGAGACCGTCTGGGAGAGTAGGACGTCGCCGGATCTAAATCGAGCCCCCGGGGTATAGCGCCCCGGGGGCTTTTTTTGTGCACGGCACGATCGACACGAAGGAGACGGTACGGCGGGATTGCTCGTTGCCGCGCTGATCGCTCTGAGAACGATCGTCGCGATGACCCTCGACCCCGACAGCGGACTGGACGGCTCGGCAGCCTCTGCGCCCGCTGACTCCGCCGCGGCCCTGGTCGACAGCCTGATCGCCGACGCGATGTCGTATGTCGGCACCCCGTACGTCTACGGAGGAACCGGTCCCGACGGCTTCGACTGCAGCGGCCTGATCTGCCGCGTCTTCTCCGAGAATGGCATCGAGCTCCCCAGGACGGTCACGGCCATGGAATCGATGGGCGTTGCAGTGGACCGCGATGCGCTGCTCCCGGGCGACCTCGTGATCTTCGAATCCCCCAAGCATGTCGGCATGTACCTCGGCGACGGGCTCTTCATCCACTCGTCCTCCTACCAGGACAGGGGAGTGGTGGTCACCGAGCTCGCCCAGGCCAACTACGCGCGCAGGTACTCGTCCGCCCGGCGGATGATCGGCTTCGTGCCGTGACCCGCCAGGAATGCGCGGCAGGGCGTAGATGACCGGGGACGCCGGGCGGGGATCCGGCGTGATCTGCGGCTGCTCGGGCATCACCGAGCTGTCCGCCGTCTCGCTCGTCTGGGCCTTCTCGTTCGGGATCATCCGGTCGTCGCTCGCAGGGGTGGATCCGTCGCTCGTGGCCTGCCTGCGGATGCTGCTGGCGTGTCTGGCCATGCTGCCCTTCCTCCGCATCGGCAGTCTGCCCGTCCGGGCCGTCGTGCTGCTCCTGGCCACCGGTGCCGTCCAGTTCGGCCTCATGTACACGGTCTACATCGAGTCCTTCCGGAGCCTCGAGGCATGGGAGGTCGCGATGCTCACCGTCACCACGCCCATGTTCGTGGTGGCGTTCGACCGGCTGGCCAGCCGCCGGGGCGGCCTCCCCGTCATGGCAGCTGGACTTGCCGCAGTAGCCGGCGGCGCCATCCTTCTCTGGAACAGGCCGTCATCCCCGGGATTCATGGACGGGCTGCTCCTGGTGCAGCTCTCCAACGTCTTCTTCGCGGCCGGGCAGGTCGCGTTCCGAAGGATCGCCTCGGTCTTCCCGATCCCGCGGACTGTCTCGGTGATCGGCCTGATGTATCTGGGCGGGCTCCTTGCCACGCTGCCCGGGGCCATCCCCGCGGCCGGTGCAGTCACTCTGCTGTCCGGTTCTCAGCTTGCCTCCATCGCCTATCTGGGGGTCGTGGCGAGCGGGATCTGCTTCATGGTCTGGAACCAGGGCGCCACGAAGGTGGCTCCGGGCGTCCTCGCGGCCTTCAACAACGCGAAGATCCCTCTGTCGGTGCTGGCATCGATCGTGTTCTTCGGCGAGAGGCCGTCGCTGTGGAAGCTCGCAGCCGGGAGCCTCCTCATCCTTGCCGGCATACTTGCCGGAAGAACCGCCAGGTGGCCTCGAGTCACATCCCGTGCCTGACCTGTGTCTTGACGGATCTGCCGGGTGTGATGCGTCAGAGGATGCAGAGGGCCGTGGTCGAGCTGCTCATCCGGTCGATTCCTGGTTTCAGATGCTTCACATGCAGTGGCATTTCACTGCATCACAACCAATTAAAAGCTATGATGACTTGGTGAGTGCTTTACAATACGATAAGTAGATGTATTGGCTTTATATAGCGGGAAAAGTGCTACCCATATCATCAGG
>JAKLEF010000295.1 GCA_022703195.1 Candidatus Fermentibacterota bacterium
CAGCCGGAACTCCGCCTCCCCGAATCCGCGCGCGACGGTACCGAAAGCCATCGCCGCCACCGACGGAGTCGTGACAATACCCTTATCCAGCTCGATGACAAGACCCAGCTCGAAGAGCGAATCGATCATCCCGGAGTCCGCACGGGAGGCGTCGAAGCCATCCAGCCCTGCGGCTTCGATCTCCGAGACGGCCCTGTCGACCCCTGCACGGACCTCCGCTGGCATCTCCGCGGGATGCTCCGCCAGCGCGATCCTGTCTCCTTCGCGCCTCATGGAGCCGTTCTCGAGAAGCCCGGCTACTATCCCCTTCACGAACCACTGGGGGAGGCCGGGAAACACCTTCGAGATGTTCGATGTCGGCATGCCCCTGCTGGCAGGCCTCCCCGCATGATGGAGCCGCAGCGCATCGAGGACCGTGCGGGCGGCTTCGTCGCAGCTTTCGCGGAGCACCAGCCTTTCGCTCGACCCGTCCCTCATGAAGACGGCCATGCCGCCGGACACGAGGGCGTCAGCCTCGGTCCGGGCCTCGGCCGGAGTGCGACCGACCTCGCGGGCAGTCTCGGGAAGCGAGATGCCCTGCGCACGAGCCGCCCTGAGGCGCTCCATCAGGAAGCCCCCGATGTCGCCTTCGGCCAGCATCTCCACTCGCCTGATCCTGTCGTCCCTGTTCCTGTGCCTGACCTTGGCCGTCCCGGACTCGAGGATCGTTCCACCGCCGATGGTCGTCACCGGGGAGAACCGCCTTATCACGAACCTGTCGCCGGGCATGGAGACCACGGGTTCCTCGAGCTGGAAATGGACGTAGCCGGACGAACCCGGAGGGATGTCGGCCCCCTCCATCGGCACGGCCCTGGCCATCACCTCGGCGGTGCCGCAGTGGAACCTGACCCTCTGCCTCATCTGGAGAGGGAATCCGGGAAGGAGTGAGAGCTCGGTGTCGAGCGTGTCGGGAGCGGAGAGCCAGCCGGGCGTGGCGAGGCTGCTTCCCCGCCGGGCCTCCTCGCGCTCGAGCCCCACGAGGTTCAGGGCGACCCTGTCGCCGACAGAGCCGGCCCCCTTGGTCCTGCCCTCGTTCACTCGCATCTCCCTGACCCTGAAGGTCCTGCCGCCCGGGAGGAGCTCCAGCCCGTCCCCGGTGCTGACCGAACCCGAGAGGACGGTCCCGGCAACGACGGTTCCATGTCCCTGGAGGGTGAACACCCTGTCGATCGAGAGCCTGAACCTCTGGTCGGGCACCTCGCGCCGCGAGCCCTCCGCCATTTCACAGAGCGCCTTCCTGAGATCCTCCATGCCCATCCCGGTGAGGGACGAGACCCGCATGATCCTAGACCCCGCGTACGGGCCCTGCGAGAGGAGCTCTTCGGTTTCGGCCTCCGCGAGTTCCTGTATGTCGGAGTCGACGGCATCGCACTTCGTGAGGGCCACGAGACCCCTCCGCACGCCCAGCAGCCTGAGGATGTCCAGGTGCTCCCGGGTCTGGGGCATCACGCCCTCGTCCGCCGCGACCACGAGGAGGAAGAAGTCCACGGTCGCCACGCCGGCGACCATCTGTCTCACGAACTTCTCGTGCCCGGGGACGTCGATGAAGGCCAGCACGCCCCCGCCGGGAAGGGGCATGAAGACGTAGCCCAGCTCGATCGTGATCCCCCGGATCTTCTCCTCTTCGAGCCTGTCCGGGTCGACGCCCGTGAGCCACCGGACCAGGGAGCTCTTCCCGTGGTCGACGTGGCCGGCGGTGCCGGCGACTACCCCCACAGGGCCCCGGCCGCCTCGTCGAGCATGCGGGCGAGCGTCTCGCGCTCGTCCGGGAAGACCGTTCTGAGATCGAGGAAGAGCCTGCCGTTCTCGAGCCTGCAGGCAACGGCAGGGCTCCGCCTGCGAAGGATGGCGGCCAGAGCTCCGCAGTCGGGCGAATCGATGACGATCCCGCGCGAGGGGATGGCCGAGTCGGGGAGGGCCCCGCTGCCGACGAAGCTGTCCATCGAGGATTCCGATGCGGAGCATCCCGACGGAAGATGCAGCCTGTCCAGGAGGGCCCTGGAAGCCTCGCCCAGCTTCTCCGGGTCGGCCGAGAGCATCGAGTAGACGGGATGGTGCAGGGCGATGTATTCCGGGTCCTCGAGGAAGACCTTCAGAGTGGCCTCGAGGGCCGCGAGGGTGAGCTTGCACACCCGCAGGGCCCTCGCGAGGGGATGCTTCCTCACGACCGACACCAGGTCCCTGCTGCCGGCGATTATCCCCGCCTGCGGGCCCCCGATGAGCTTGTCGCCCGAGCTCGTCACGATGGCGGCGCCCGCCCTGATGCTCATGGGCACGGTGGGCTCCTGGGGAAGGCCGAAAAGCGAGAGATCGACGAGGGAGC
>JAKLEF010000296.1 GCA_022703195.1 Candidatus Fermentibacterota bacterium
CCACGAAGTCGCCCGTGTCGATGTGGCGGGTGTAGACGGGCTTGTTCTTGCCCTGGAGGACGACGGCGAGATGGGAGGCCAGGCGGCCGAGGGTCTGACCCTCGGCGTCGACCACGAACCAGCGCCGCTCTACCTCGCCCTCTCTGGCGGAGTAGGTTTTCACGGGATATACCTCCACTGAGGCTTCGTTCGAAGCGTGTAAAGGAACCCGGCAGAGCCGGATGGAAAATCGGCTGACAATATGCAAGGCTTTCCCGGCAACCGCAACCTCGGCCCTAGGCCCTCCCGGGCGACTCCTTCCAGGCCGCGTACTTCCTGAGGTCCTTCCGCACCATGCCCAGGCAGAGCCCGATCACGAAGGCGTCGTCGACGTACCCGAGAAATGGGATCACGTCGGGCACAACGTCGAACGGGTTGAGGACGTAGAGCAGCGCCACGGCCGCGGCGCCCGCGATCCAGCGCGGGATCGTTCGGTACCTGCCCGAGATGAAGTCGCGCACCAGGGAGACGAGCATCTTCACGTCGCCCAGGACGGCCGCCAGGGGCCCCCTGGACGACTTCCTCTCTATCTCCTCGGCGTTGTCGAGGACGAGCTCCATGTCCTCGCGCGTCACCATGCCGGCCTTCTCGAGCATCTCTTCGCGGGTCATCGGGTCCGGCCCCGAGTTGCTGCGCCCCATTCCGCCACCTCCATCACGACAGGCGCCCGGGATCATGCCCGTATGATAACCGGCTGGAGCAGGGAGCCGGTATACGGCATCAGGCATCCGGTAACCGGACACCGGACACCGGTTTCCTCAGAGAAGCTCCTGCAGCCGATCGGGCGTGGCGCAGGACAGCCCGGCCCTGCCCAGGATCCCGGTGACTGGTTCGTCGCACGCCCCGACCACGACGACCAGCCTGTAGCCGCACTTCCATGCCGCGGCCCCCCGCCCGGCCACGGAAAGGGCCCTCTCCACCGCGGGCACCCTGCCGGAGAAGCCCTGCGGGAGCACCGCGGTAAGGCCCCTGTGGAAGGGGAGGAACAGTTCGATGCCCGGCCACGGGTGCAGCCTGAGGGCCCGGGAGAAGCCCAGCGGGGCGAGGGCCACCCATGTCGCGGCCCACACCTTCCGGGGGCGCATGGGACTTCCGGCAAGGATCCCCGCAGCATCGGCGGCCGGGAGCACCGGGGGATCGGCCCATGCCTCCGACCAGGGAGGGGTGCGGGGCTCCTCCGGGGCATCCATGCCCAGGAGCCTGGCTCCGAGGTTGGTCCAGAACGCCAGGGGATCAGGATCCCTCGTCGGAGTCACCTCCCCCGAGCGCCTCCCGCGCGGCCCTCCAGGCCTCGGCGCCCGAGAAGCCGCGCCTGGCGAGGAAGCCCAGGGCTCTGCGGAGCGCAGCCTCCTTGGGGAGACCTCCGTATCGGCGCCTCAGCAGGGATATCAGCCCCCCGGCGGACTCCCTGTCGGAGCGCTCGCCGGACACGCGGGCCGCAACCGGGGCCGGGACCCCCCGCTTCACGAGTTCGCGCCCGAGGCCGGCCCGGCCCAGATCGGGCCTGGATTCGGCGAACAGCCTGGCGAACCTCTCGTCGTCCACCCAGCGGTTCTCGACGAAGCGCGAGACGACCGACGAGGCGACCTCCGGCAGGTACCCCCTGCGGGCGAGGTAGGATGCGAGGCTCTTCGCCGTCCGCTCGGAGGTCGAGAGATACCTCGCGGCATCGTCGCCGGCCGGGCCGACCTGGAGCCTGGCGGCCTCGGCTGACAGGCCTTCCCAGTCCACCTCAGCGCCGGGCTCCACACCCAGTTCCCCGCAGTCGCGCGAAGGCAGCGCCACAGAGCGGCCGCCCGCCTCCGCCCTGACCCAGCCCCTGCGCAGGGGCTCTACCGCATCAACTCTCAGGAGCCGCCGCCTTGCCTGGCGCGGGCGCGGCGGCGGGCGCCGGCGCCTTCACCGGAGCGGCATCGCTGCGGAGAGGGAGTTCGTACAGCTTCCGCAGCTCGTTCTCGAGCTTCGACGCCACTTCGCGGTTCTCCTCCAGGAACTTGCGGCTGTTCTCGCGCCCCTGCCCTATCTGGAGGTCGCCGTAGGAATACCATGTTCCGCGCCGCTGCAGCAGGTTCTTCTCGAGCCCGAGATCCACCAGCTCGCCCTCGAGCGAGATCCCCAGGCCGTGGATGATGTCGAACTCGCACTGCTTGAACGGGGGCGCCAGCTTGTTCTTCACGACCTTCGCCTTGGTGCGGCTGCCGTGGACTTCGTCGCCCTCCTTGAGGGAGGCGATCCGTCGGATGTCTATCCTGACGCTCGAGTAGAACTTGAGGGCCCGTCCGCCGGTGGTGGTCTCGGGGTTGCCGAACATCACGCCTAT
>JAKLEF010000297.1 GCA_022703195.1 Candidatus Fermentibacterota bacterium
TCCCGAGCACCACGGCCTCGAGCAGGGGGTCGAACTTCACGGCAGCCACGGGCGAGAGGGTAACTCCGGCCATCCCGGCCACCTCGATGGCCATCCCCGCGCCGTCCGATGGGCAGACCACGACGGGGTCGAGCGGAGCAAGGGCGCCCAGGGCGAAGGCGTACTCGGCCGTGCTGTCGGCGAACACAACGGGGATGCCCTCATTCTGGAGCAGCGCGAACTCCCCCGGCAGCTCCCAGGAAGTCGTGATAACGGCCCCGCCGTGCGCGGAGGCTTCCTCCAGAAGATCGGCCGACCTGTCGCGCTTCACGGCGAGGAAGGCGAGCGACACGGCCGTTATCGCGATCCCCGAAGCGATCGCCGCCCGGGCGCGGGCCCCAGGCCCGGCCGAGGCGATCGCGAGCATCGAGAGAGCGGGGAACAGTAGCCTCATCCCCCAGGCCACGTCGAGGGCGTGCATGGGGTCCATGTAGCGAAGGGTCGCGACGAGGACGGCGGTGGGGGCTATCCAGCCGCGGTCGGGCCTTCGGGCGGCCCAGAGCGCGGGGAAGATGACCAGGGGATGCTTGAGTTCCAGCAGCGAGAAGAGCCCCGCCCCCGACAGGAGCGGGATGATCGCGAAAGCGGCCGAGAGGGCGGCCCCGGCCCATGTCAGGGCGAGGCTCCTGCGCGAGTCGCCGCGCGAGAGGGCCCACAGCGCCCAGAGCGCGAGGCCTGCGATCGACGAGACGACCGTCCCCGCCAGAGGCAGGCACGACAGCAGCGAGGCGCGCAGCACGAAGAGCTTCCGCGAGAGCAGCCCCATATCGGCGAATCCATAAAGCGCGACCTCGGAGCCGCTGGCCGAGAAGTGCGCGCCCATCCAGCTCCCAGTCAGCAGCTTCTGCATGGCCAGGAAACCCAGCACCACCGCGGCCGGGGCGGCGAGCCTCGCGGCGACTCCCCTGCCATGTCCGGGAATGGCCAGGAGCGGCACGAGAAGGAGGCATTCCTCGCGCAGCAGGCAGGCGGCGAGGAGGAGGAGGGCCGGCAGCACGGCCGAGCCCCGCCGGTATGCCGCCCAGGCCCCGGCGCAGAGGGCCAGCGCGGGCAGGTGTCCCCAGAATGTCTGGCTGTAGAAGAGGAAGGGCGTGCCCGCGAGGATCAGGGCGGCGGCGCTTCCTTCACGGAATCCCTTCTTCAGCAGAAGCCCTCCGGCCAGGAGCACCAGCGCGCCGAGGCTCGCGGCGGAGAGCAGCCGGTAGCCCGCAGGCCCCGCCAGAACCCGGAACGGCAGGGCCAGGAGTCCCAGCGCCGGTGAGTACTGGGCGTGGAGAATCCCCTCCGAGAACCATCCGTAGTGATGCGGAAGAGGCCTGAGAGATTCGGCGTATTCGCCCAGCAGGCCGGCGCCCGGGTAGGCCACTGGCGGCGGAAGGTCCAGCGGGTCGCGGTACACGCCCTCGGCGACGAGGTAGTTGAAGGCCTCGTCCATGATCCAGAAGGAACCGGGGATGGCGGAGGACAGCAGCGCAGCCGCGATTGCGGCGGCGGCCGCGATCATCCACAGTCTGCGGGGAGCGTCAGCCGTGGAGGGCCGCACGGTCCTCCAGCTCGATGTAGGTCTCCTTCAATCCGTCGGCCGGGTCCAGGCCCAGGGCCTTCGTCGCCTTGTCGAGGGAGCCGGGCGAGGGGGCCTCGATCTCCAGGAAAGTCCCGAAGTGGAGCACGTCGAGGCAGAGAGTGGCGTCACCGAGCTTCCCGGTGCGCCTCATCTTCGAGTAGCGCCGCACGACCCTGAAGCCCAGGGGCTCGAACATCCTCTCGAGGTCGCCGGGGGAGCATGCCACCACGGTCTCGATCTCCCTGCGGATCTTCATCCTGCCGCTCTCCACGGGGGTCTTGACCGTCATGATCGTCTTGCCGGCAGTCGAGCGTATACGGAAGAGGATCCTCCCCAGGGCCAGCGACCTGTCCCTGTTGTCGAGGATGGCGTTCTCCTCCCTAGCGGGGGCCGAGAGGCGCACCTTCTTCGATTCCAGGAGCTCCTCCGCCTCCCCGGGGCCGCCGAACCCGAACTTCACCTCGCATTCCAGCATGGCCGTCACCTCCGGAATCCGCGGGCCAGCGCGGCGTTTGACCGCTTCCGGGGCATAAGCTACATTCGCGGAGGCCGGAGGACTAGTCTAACGGTAAGGCAGCGGACTTGAAATCCGCCGGGCTATGCCCATCGGGGTTCGAATCCCCGGTCTGCCGCTCAGCCGCAAGATAATTCTTGCGGCTTTTTTTATTTATCGCTATAAGTAGAAATGTACTTCTTATTGAAAAATCCTATCTTAGCTCCGCTATCCGTCAAGGGTATAATTGAAAAATTATGCC
>JAKLEF010000298.1 GCA_022703195.1 Candidatus Fermentibacterota bacterium
GCCGGGAACGAGGAACAGATAGCGCAGGGCCATGCGGATGTGCGCCAGGAGGAATCGGACTGCGGTCTTCGTAATTCCCTTCCTGGCTGCTGAAAGCTTTTCGTCGGTATCCGTCCAGAGAGGAACCGTGCAGTAGACGAGCCTGTATCCCGCCGCCTCCAGGGCGCGTTCGACCAGGCGGTTCCTGACGTACGCAGGCGACGAGCCTGCCGTGCCGTAGATGCAGATCCTGTGTTCCCTCACGGGCTGTCCCTCCCTCCGCCCGGCATTATAGTCCGTGGAGGCCCACCAGTCGCGGGAGGAACGACATGCGCCAAGCACCCATCGATTTCGCGAGCTACATAGGCCCGGGATACTTCCTCCGGCTGTCGGCCATGGACCACGCGCTCCGCGGCCTGCATGGGAGGAGCTTCCTCGAGATCGGCCCCGGCAGGGGCGACATCGCGGCATGGCTCGTCTCGCGCGGTGGAGCCGGTACCCTGGTGGACACGTCTCCGGCCTCGATCGACTTCCTCAGGAACAGGTTCGGCAACTCACGCGGATTCACGCTTTCGTCGGACCTTGCAGGAGTTGATGCCCCCGAGGGCGGTTTCGGTCTCGCAGTGGCCCTCGAAGTACTCGAGCACGTACCGGATGATGCCGGCCTCCTGCGGGAGATGCACAGGCTGCTCTCACCCGATGGCTCGGTCGTGATCTCCGTGCCGGCCTTCATGAGGCGCTGGGGCAGGCTCGACGAGTGCGTCGGCCACCTCCGACGGTACGAGCGGGGGGACATCCTGCGCATCCTTTCTGAGGCTGGTTTCCCGGATGCGAGGCTCATCTGCTACGGATTCCCGGTCTGCGCGGTCTTCTCGCTCATGAGGCGCATCTACTACAAGAAGGCTTTCCGCAGGGTATCGCACGAGTCGGACGAGGCCCGCACGGGAAGGAGCGGTGTCGAAAGACCGCTGGAGACGCACAGCAGGCTTCTCGTCCGGTTCCTGTACGCCCTGCTGGCCCCGATGCTTCTGATCCAGAAGATGACTCTCGGCGCGGAACTCGGTGAAGGCTGGATAGCGGTCGCTGTGAAACCACCGGAAGGAGCGTCAGATGCGCGATGATCCTCGAGTCCTCCTCCAGGCCGCACGGGACAGGTTGGCAGAGGCCGAGGCGGGCTGCGGCGGTTCGGTGCCCGGGATCGCCGAGGTGCGGGGAATGCTCGACGAGTTCCTGTCGAGCGACGAACCGTCTCCGGCAGACATACTCAGGATACTCGGCCATGAGCTGAAGAGCCCGCTTTCGGCGATGGTCGCGCTCCTGTCCACGGTGAGCGACAGCTATCTCGACGCAGAGCCGGTGCGCGCACGGGAGATGGTGCAGAAGGCACGGCTGAGGGCGGAGGAGCTTCTTCCTCTCGTGGACGATATCCTTGATCTGGGCACGCTGGCCTCGAAGCTCTACGAGGTGCAGTCCGGGAGGATCGACCTGGCTGCTCTCTGCAGCGGGATCATCCATCTCTGGGAGCCCCTCGTCACCCAGAAGGGCAGGATCCTGACGGGTACGATCCCGTCCGAACCCGTGACCGTCATGGGCTCTCCGGGCTTCCTCAGGCGCGTCGTGACCAATCTGGTGATGAACGCCTTCAAGTACGGATCGGAGGGCGGCAGGATCGATCTCTCTGTCGCGGCCGAGGACGGAATGGCAATCCTGAGGGTGGCCGACGACGGCATCGGGATACCGGCCGATGACCTGCCCCACATCTTCGACTTCCTCTACCGGGGCAGGCAGGCGCGCCGGAACCCCGACGGCGGGCTCGGTCTGGGCCTGTCTCTCGTGCGCCAGATCGTCGAGCGCCATGGCGGAACTATCTCCGCCGAGAGCGAAGAGGGTCATGGCACCGTGATGACGGTGCGACTGCCGCTGGCGGGCGCAGAACCTGCATCTGATTGACAGTGCCGCGTCCTTTGTCTATCGTCCGTGACCTCGCGGTTCCCCGGTAGCTCAATCGGCAGAGCGGGTGGCTGTTAACCACTAGGTTCGAGGTTCAAGTCCTCGCCGGGGAGCCACGTCCTATCCTGTGTCAACCAACAGATTCTGCCGATGCTGCGCACTGCGATGCAACCCGCCGTTCATCCACATTGACGCCGATCTGTGACGTGGGCATCCTAGATAAGCGGATGGCATGAATTGCCTCCGCTTGGAGGCTGCCGTGAGGTTTGCCGCTGCCTGCCTGCTGATAGCATCTGCTGCGATCGCATCCACTCTCCATGTGCCGGCCGAGTATCCATCGATACAGGATGCGATCGATTCCGCTGTCGATGGCGATACCGTTTTGGTCGGTCCGGGTACCTACCACGGTATTGACTTCCTGGGAAAGGA
>JAKLEF010000299.1 GCA_022703195.1 Candidatus Fermentibacterota bacterium
GCCATGCCTTGGGCCGTGAAGAGCGGGACGGCGGCCGTGATCCCGACCTGGGAAGCGTACTCGGCGCCCGTCGGGAACGATCCCACACCGGGGATCTCCATCACCGAGACGTCATGGTTCCGCACGAAGGCGGCCCCGAAGGAGACGGATGGCAGGAACCACAGGTCCGCGCTGCGCCGCTGCCACTCCGCGGAGGCCAGGTCCGACCTGGCCGCGGCGACGTCGTTCCTGTTCTCCAGGGCGTTCCGCACGGCCTCGTCGAGGGTCATTGAGAAGGCCGGCACGGTACACAGGGCGACGAGCAATGCTGTTCTGTTCATTGGATCTCCCGGGCTATCTCCCGATGCCCCGCATCAGGATTCCGACCATCTCGCCGGCTGACGGAGCGGTTGCCGTTCCGGCCGACGGATCTTTCAGGGTCATGTGCAGGATGGACGTGAACGTCCTGCACAGGATCTGGACGGGAACGTCCTTCCGGAACTCTCCCCTCTCCACTCCGCGCTTCATCAGATCGGACATCAGCTCCTCGATCCTGGCGAACCTGCCCATCATCGAGGGGAAGAGCGCCTTCACGCCGGAATCGGCATGGCATGCGAGATGGGCCCTGGCGAAGTCGGGATTGTCCCTGTGGGCCCGGATCATCGCCGCCGCGATCCTCTCCAGGGAGGCGCTCACCTGTCCGTCGGACAGGAGCTCCCTCTCCAGGAAGCCCTCTATGAGCGAGTTCACGTGATCGACTATCGCGAGGAGCAGGCCCTCCTTGTTTCGGAAGTAGTAGTAGATGGTGGGCTTGGTGAAGCCGCTGGCCTCGGCCACGTCCTTCATCGACAGGTCCGAGTAGCCCTTCTCGCCCAGCACCCTTATCGCCGCCTTCAGGATCCCTTCCTTGGTCCCCACGGCATCGTTCCGATCCGTCATCGTTCCTCCCGTTCCTCTTCGAGGATCGGGCGATTATACCTAACGGTAGGTAAGGGTCAATCCCGGTCCCCGGCTTGTTGACTTGGAAGCGGTCCCGACCCATTTTTTACGACCAGGATTCGGAAAACGCAGGGTCTCAAAGACTGGCAAGGAGGTTGCCGTGGACGGTCCGAAGAAGTACCCCTTCTGCGAGATCGACCAGGAGGAGTGCAAGGGTTGCGGGCTGTGCGTGAACGCATGCCCCGCGAAGGTCCTCGAGCTGTCGACCCATCTGAACTCGAAGGGGTATCATCCGTCGGGATACAAGGGATCCGGCTGCATCGGGTGCGGGAGCTGCTTCTACTCCTGCCCGGAGCCCGGGGCCATCACAGTCTATCTCAAGGACTACGTCCCGGAGGGGGTGTGACATGGCCAGGAAGCTGATGAAGGGCAACTATGCAGCCGTCTACGGCGCGGCCCTTGCCGGGTGCGAGGCCTATTACGGATACCCAATCACCCCCGCGAGCGAGATCGCGGAAGCTGCCGCCGAACTCTTCCCGAAGCTAGGCAGGACCTTCCTCCAGGCCGAGTGCGAGACTGCCTCGATCAACATGGTCTACGGCGCCGCCGGCTGCGGCAAGCGGGTGATGACCGCGAGCTCGGGCCCCGGGATCAGCCTGAAGCAGGAGGGGCTCTCCTACTGCGCCGGCTCGGCCCTCCCGTGCGTCGTGGTCGACGTGATGAGGGGAGGCCCCGGCCTCGGCAACATCGGACCCGAGCAGTCCGACTACAACCAGGTCGTCAAGGGCGGCGGGCACGGCAACTACAGGGTGATCGTGCTGGCCCCCAACTCCTGCCAGGAGATGTGCGACCTCACGATGCTGGCGTTCGAGCTGGCGGACAAGTACCGCAATCCCGCCTTCGTCCTCACGGACGGCGTCATCGGCCAGATGATGGAATCCGTCGAGATCCCCGAGCCTGTCTCCTCGCTGCCCGACAAGTCGTCCTGGGCCGTGAAGGGCGACGCCGGCACGAGGCACCTCATCAACTCCATCTACCTCGCGCACGACGAACTCGAGGCCTGGAACAACCATCTCCTCGAGAAGTACCGGACCATCGAGCGCGACGAGGTGAGGTTCGAGGAGTACCGCATGGAGGACGCCGAGTACGCCGTGATCGGGTACGGCTGCATCAGCAGGGTCCTCAGGACCGTGGTCGACGAGGCGAGGGAGAAGGGCGTCAGGATCGGCCTGTTCAGGCCGATCACCCTCTTCCCGTTCCCGAAGGCCGCCATAGCCGGGCTCCCCGGCAGGGGGGTGCGGAGGGTCCTGACGATCGAGCTCTCCACCGGCCAGATGGTCGACGACGTGGATCTCGCCCTCGGCGGGAAGCTGAAGTCCGACTTCTACTACAGGGTCGGCGGGAATGTGCCATCTGCCACCGAGATA
>JAKLEF010000003.1 GCA_022703195.1 Candidatus Fermentibacterota bacterium
GAAACAGCGGAGGTCAGACTTCCATTGTCAACAACTACAGCATCAGGTGCTGTAGCGCCATCGAGAAGCGCTTTACCGGCTCGGGCTGCTCATATATGATATTGCTGGAAACGGAGGGCTGATGGAGAAACCCAGGGGGCTTCCAGGCGGGTTCGACAGGATCTACGATGTGCTGGCCGCAGCGGACGAGTCGACGGGATCGCGCAGGAAGATGGCGGAATCCCTTAGGGTCTCGACGCACACGCTCCAGCGGATCCTCACGGACGGTGACGTCCCCGACCTTTCCCTCCCGCAGTCATCCTACATCACCGGTTCGTGGGCCCGGACGATCACGAGGATCGCGTGCGGCCTGGGGCTGGACGCGTTCGAACTCGTCCGCTCCACGGGCCTTTCGATCGACGCGAGGATCGAGGGGATCATCCGCTCCGAGGCCTCCGGCGATGGCGCGCGGGTTCGACCAGGGGAGCAGGGGGGGGGCCGGCATTTCGACGATCTGGCGGGCTTCATGCTCGCCCTGCTCGGCCCGTCGAACGGTGGGAGCGGGGCGGTGACGAGCGCCAGGAGGCAGCTCGAGGATTCCCTCAGGAACTATCTGGTGAGCACCGGCGCCACGGCCCCCGGGCTCGCGGGCAGCGAGGAGCTTGCCGAGGGGGCTTTCTGCCGGTCCTGCATGTCATCCCTGCTGGACGAGCACAACAGGGGGCCGTCGGACAGGTACTGCCGCTGGTGTTCGGACTCTGAAGGCAGACTCAGGACGGCGGACGAGGTGCGCGGGGTGCTCACGAACTGGTTCATGCACTGGCAGCCCGGTATCACGAGGGAAGTCGCGGAGGGCAGGGTCCGCCACTACATGCTGTCCATGCCGGCCTGGTCGGAGCTTGCGGCACAGACCGCGGAATCCTGCGGCGAGGGCGGAAGCTGAACTTTCCCGCCCGGTCGGCCGCCTGTCGGGCCTTCCGCCTCAGACTCCTGCTGGCTGGAGTTCCCTGACCTCCGCGTCTTCCACGGAGGCGGGCGCGGGCTTCCTGAGGACGAAGCGCGAGTAGATGCGATCGCCTGTGCGGAAGCTGCGGTTGAAGGTGTGCGTCCCCTCCATCCCGGCGAACTCGCAGAACATGTGTCTCAGGCCCTTTGGGACGAGCTTCGTGATGAGGGCCTTCTTCCTGTCGTTGTCGAGCTCCAGCGCCCTCAGGACGTTTGCGCTGATGTCCTCTTCCTCGATTAGCGACAGGCCGCATTCGCCGAACATCCTTCTAAGCTCCACGAGCTGCGCTGGCGAATGGTAGTCGGTGTAGAGGAAGTGGCCGCCCGGCCTGAGGATCCTCGACACGCCATCCAGGAAGGCCTTCATGGACGGGTAGCAGTGCGACGACTCGACGTTGATGACGGCGTCGAACTCGGCGTCGGGGAAGGACAGGGCACCCGCGTCGCCGCGGACGAAGGAGAGCCCCGGTACCGCATGCCTTGCCATGCAGAACTCGACGCTCTTCGGGGCGAAGTCGAGACCCGTCATGGATACGGGACGGTGGTACCTGTGGATGAAGCTCGCGCCCCCGCCCCTGCCGCATCCGACTTCGAGAACCCTCAGCCCCTCGAGGTCCACCGCACCGGCGACGCGGTCGTA
This sequence comes from Candidatus Fermentibacterota bacterium, assembly GCA_022703195.1. Taxonomy (GTDB): domain Bacteria; phylum Fermentibacterota; class Fermentibacteria; order Fermentibacterales; family Fermentibacteraceae; genus Fermentibacter. Next base: position 1,625 of record JAKLEF010000003.1, read on the forward strand.
GAGCTGCATGCAGTACCTGAAAGGCTCGTCCTCGGGTTCGAGGCGCAGGGAACGGGGTTCGTCGAGCCCGGCCCAGCCGTAGTTCATGAACAGCATGTTCCCGTCCCGGTCGATGCGGGTCATGTGGTCGTACCATCTGCGGATCACAGGGGCCTGGAGACGCTGGAGCGTGGAATACACGAACCCCGCTATCGTCATTGGATTTTGATCTCCGAGTCGTGGTGAGGGTGAATGGAGGGAATGACCTTTGCTCCAGTAATATAACCGGTCCCCTCCCGAAGCAAACCCCGGTGTGACATTCGCCCGGCGGTACATTCCGCTGCTACCCGGATCCCCCGGTCATGTTCCGCGAAATGGTCCGGTGAGTCCGGTGTCAGAGGAAAAAACGTAAAGTACTCAAATTCGCCGACTATGACTATTATGAAGATGCATCACTTACGTATTGAATCGGCGATATAGTAATGATATTCTTCCAGTTACGCGTTAATGGCTGAAAATTACCAAATTTGAATAGGAGAAATTTGCGGCTACCCTGCGTACTTTACGTTTTTTCCTCTGACACCGGACGGGTGACACCGGACGGGGTCAGCGGAGCTCGAGCAGGTAGACCTTCGGGTAGTCGACGGGGTCGTCGGACCAGGCCGCGATGCCCTGCCCGCCGATCGCGAACCGCCAGTAGATGCCGTCCGCGCCCGCCCCGGGGACCGTGACCGTGTACAGACGGTTCCCCCCGGCGTCCCATACGTCGAAAGTAGGTGTCTCCGTCGTCCCCCTGAGCACCCACAGGTTGCCGTCGCCGTCGATCCCGAGCTGGCTGATCTGGTATCTCCAGGGCGAAGGTTCGTAGTCCACGGCAAGCGACGAGCCCATCGACTCTATCCTTCTGTCGATGAACGCCTTCTCGTCGGCGATCTCCTCCGGGGTCCTGGGCACCCGCTCGACGGGGAGGGATACGCGGAGGATCTCGGTTCCGTCGGGCGCCGTGCCGGTGATCTCATAGGAATCGAAGGAAATGGGCGCGCAGTAGACGTTCCCCGAGGCGTCCGCGGTCCATGCCGCCGAGTGCATCACGTTGTCGACGATCTCGGTGAACCTTGTGGGATCGGCCTCCCAGGTCCTCTCGAAGTAGACCGCCGAGGCCTCCTGCGACAGGTCGAACCGCCCCACGAGGAAGGTTGCGTCGGCGCCGTCCGGGGTCGGCTCGACCAGAAGCTGTCCGGCCACGAACGAGGAGTCGGAGGTCCCCACGGGCTGGAAGGGAGGATCCGAGTAGAAGGGCAGCCGCACGCCCTGATCGACGAGATCGGTACCGAGCAGGTGCACGCCGCCGGAGAAGATGTCGCACACTATGATCCTGCCGTCTCCGAGGACCGCCATGTCCGTGGGATTCATGTACTCTCCCGGCCCTTCGCCGTACCCGCCGACCGTGCGCACCAGGCCGCCCTCCGCGTCGAACACGCGGATGCGGCAGGAGATCCTGTCCAGGACCAGTATCGACCCGTCTTCGCCGAAACACACCCTGTCTATCGAGCCGAAGACGTAGTCGGAATCGCCGGCCGCGACGCCTATCGAATCGACGATGGAAAGGGTCCGCGCGGCAGGGGCAGCCGGTGCCGATCCGTCCGTGCCGCACCCGGGGGCAAGGCAGACGATGATCGTGCCAGTCGCAAATACCATCTCCGATCGGGATCGAAGGGAAGATCCGAACATCTGCTCATCCTCCTGCCGAGAGTCCAGGAAACGATCCTGATGCCTACAGTTGAAGACGCTGCCGGTCATACCCGGGTTACAGGCGGTACCCCGCGGCGCCCGACCGTGTATCTTCGAGCCTGGAGCAATGAATAGATGAAATCGATCCGACTGCCGCTCTCGCTCGTGAAGCCTTACTGGAGGCGCTCCCTCTGCGCCCTCGGCCTCCTCGCGGCCCTCGTGGCGATGGACCTGGCGATCCCCCGGCTCATCCAGCGGCTCATAGACAGGGGCATCACCCCGTCCGACCAGGCCGAGGTCATCCGCACCGGGATCCTCATGCTCGCGCTGTCCGTCGCCGGCACCGCCTTCGCGGTGGGCAACAACGTCCTGTCGGTGAGGGTGGGCGAGAGCGTGGCCAGGGACCTGAGACGCAGGCTCTTCCGCAAGATCCAGTCCCTCTCCTCGCGCGAGCTCGACTCGACCGGCACGGGGCAGCTCATGGTCCGCCTCACGAGCGACGCCGCGGCCCTTCAGCGGCTCACGCAGATCTCCCTGCGGATAGGCACGAGGGCTCCGCTGATGATGCTGGGCAGCCTGATCCTGATGATCCGGACCAACTCCGGTCTCGCTCTCTCCATGCTTCCCCTCCTGGTCGTCACCTCTGCCGCGATCATCCTCTTCGTGCCGAGGATGGAGCCGCTCTTCGGGAAGGTGCAGGCGAGGCTCGACAGGCTGAATACGGTTCTGCACGAGAACATCGCGGGTGTGCGCCTCGTCAGGGCCTTCGTCAGGAACGACCTCGAGGACGGCCGGTTCGACTCCGCGAACGGGGCGTTCGCCTCCGATTCCGCTGGAGTGATGAGGTTCATGGCACTTCTCTCACCCATCCTCACCGCTTTCGTGAACATCGGCATGGTTGCGGTGGTGTGGGCCGGTGGCCTCGACGCGATCAGGGGCGGGATGACCGCCGGGCAGCTCGTGGCCTTCAGCAACTACCTCCTCAGCACGATGACGCCGCTCGTGATGATGACCAACCTCTCCAACGTCTGGGCCAACGGCCTCGCATCGTCGCGCAGGATCCTGGGCGTCCTCGACGAGATGCCGGCGGTGGCGGACCGCCCGGGGGCGGTGGACGTGACGGCCGGGGCACCAGGGCGGATCGTCTTCGAGGGGGTGTCGTTCCGGTATCCCGGAAGCCCGGTCGACGCGGTCACCGGCGTGGATCTCGACATCGCGCCCGGCAGCATGACGGGCTTCCTCGGGGCCACGGGGTCGGGGAAGACCACACTGACCGGGCTCGTTCCGAGGTTCTACGACCCGACTGAAGGCCGCCTGCTGATCGACGGGATCGATCTGAGGGACATCCGGCTCGCGTCCCTGCGGAGGTTCGTGGCCGTCGTCCCGCAGGAGTCCATCCTCTTCTCGGGCACGGTATGGGACAACGTCGTCTTCGGCAGGCCCGATGCCTCGATCGCCGAGGCCTCCGAGGCGGCCCGCATCGCATGCGCGCTCGAGTTCATAGAGAATCTGCCGCAGGGCTGGGAGACCCGCGTGGAGGAGAGGGGGGTCAATCTCTCCGGCGGGCAGAAGCAGCGGATCGCCATCGCAAGGGCCGTCCTCGCGAGGCCGCGCGTCCTGGTGCTCGACGACAGCACTAGTTCGGTCGATGTCGAAACCGAGGCCAGGATACAGGAGGCGCTCGCCTCGTCGCTGCCTGGCTGCACGAGGATCGTCGTGGCGCAGCGCGTGAGTTCGGTGCTCTCCGCGGACAGGATCGTGCTCCTCGACGAGGGCAGGGTCGCCGCGGCCGGCCCGCACTCTGCGCTGCTCTCGGAGAGCCCCCTCTACCGCGAGATCTACGATTCGCAGCTCGGCGACCCCGAAGCGGACGGGGTGGAGCCATGAGCCCGGCTCACGGGTCGCGGGTGGCGGGATACGGGACGCCGGATGCCGGCAGCATGCTTCGGGCGAGGAGGCCGGCGGCCCCCGGGCGCATCGAGGAGGCTCGCGATCCCAAGGGCGCCCTCGCAAGGCTCGCGGGGTACCTGCGGCCCTACAGGGGAGCGCTCGCGATCGTCCTCCTCATGGTGGCGGGGTACACCCTCCTGGGGCTCGCGGGCCCGTGGCTGACGAGCACCGCGATCGACGGGTACATCATCCCGGGCAGGATCGAAGGGCTGGGTGCGATCGCCCTCGCGATGCTGGCCTCCTACCTTCTCTCCGACCTGCTCCGCGCCCTTGCCGACCGCAGGATGGCCGTGATCTCCCAGGAATCCCTGATGCTCCTCAGGAGGGATCTCTTCGCCCGGCTGCAGGTCCTCCCCGTGAGCTTCTTCGACAGGACTCCGGCGGGAGAGCTCATGAGCAGGCTCACCAACGACATAGACGCCATCAACCAGGCCGTCTCACAGAACGTCACAGCGCTGCTGGCGAGCATCCTGTCGCTCGGGGGGATCCTCGCGGCGATGCTCCTGCTCGATGTGCAGCTCACGCTCGCGGCCCTCGCGGTCATCCCCCTGATGCTGCTCTTCACCGGGTTCGTGGCGAGGTACACCCGCAGGGGCTTCAGGGATCTCCAGAAGCACCTCGGCTCGATGAACGGGATGCTGGAGGAGGCCATCACCGGCCGGCGGATGGCCGAGGCCTTCGGAAGGAAGGATGACGTCCTGGAGGAGTTCGACAGGCGGAACGAGGCGGTCTTCCGGTCGGGCGTCGCGGCCAACAGCTATGCGCTGCTCCTGATGCCCGTGAGCAACGCGCTCGGGAACGTCTTCATCGTCGTCATGGCCGCCTTCGGCAGCTGGCTCGCGCTCAGGGACCTCGTGACGGTGGGCGTCATCGCGGCATTCGTCACGTACGGGCGGAACTTCGTCCAGCCGCTCCGCCAGCTCGCCAACATGTACAACTCGATCCAGGCGGCCCTCGCCGGCGCGGAGAGGATATTCGAGATAATCGACATGGCCCCGGAACCGGGAGCCGGCTACGGGGGCTGGTCAGGAGAGGTCGCAGGAGACGTCCGGTTCGATTCGGTGGATTTCTCTTATGTCCCCGGGACGAAAATCCTTTCGGATATCGGTTTCCATGCGGAGAGGGGGCGCACCGTGGCTCTCGTCGGCCCCACCGGGGCGGGCAAGACGACGATGACCAACCTCCTCACGAGGTTCTACGAGATCGACTCGGGCGCCATCTCGATGGACGGCAGGGACATCAGGGAGATGAACCTCGCCTGCCTCCGCGGCAGCCTCGCGCTGGTCCTGCAGGATACGTTCCTCTTCGCCGACACCGTCATGGAGAACATCAGGTTCGGCAGGCTCGACGCGACGGACGACGAGTGCGTCGAGGCCGCCCGGCTGGCCCAGGCCGATTACTTCATACGCCAGCTCCCGATGGGCTACGCCACCGACCTGTCGGAGGGGGCCGCCAACCTGAGCCAGGGGCAGAGACAGCTCCTGTCCATCTCGAGGGCCATACTTGCGGCACCTGCGGTGCTGGTGCTGGACGAGGCCACGAGCAGCGTCGACACCAGGACGGAGAGGAGGATCCAGGAGGCCCTGTTCCGTCTGAGGGCGGGGAGGACCAGCATCGTGATCGCGCACAGGCTCGCTACGATAAGGGATGCGGATCTGGTGCTGGTGCTGGACGGAGGGCAAATCGTGGAGCGCGGGACCCACGCCTCGCTGCTCGCCGCCCGCGGCTTCTACCGCTCCCTCTACGAGATCGGTGTCAGAGGAAAAAACGTCAAGTAATCAGGGTATTCGTAATAGTCACCTATTGATGTCCATTATCGACGAACCACAATATGGCGCCATAGTGTAGATGTTCAAGAGTGACGTTGGAAGAATTCGCATGAGTGATGCATCTCGAAAATGGTCATAGTCAGTCTACCTGATTACTTGACGTTTTTTCCTCTGACACCGTCCGGGAATAACGTGCGGACGACAGGGTAACACACAGGTACGAGGTTCGGCTGTACCGCCGCAGAAGGCCTGAAACTGGTTCCAACCGGAAGGAGCCGCAATGTCCCCGAGATCGCTGGCGCTCATGGCCCTGGTGTCCGCATCGGTGCTCCTGTCCGCATGCGGTCAGGAGCCCCCTGACATCGTGCGGCAGATATCCGTCACCGGGAACGGCACCGCGGAAGCCGATCCCGACGTCGCCACCATCGTCTTCGGCGTCGATGTCAGCTCCGAGGATCCCGGCGAAGCCGTGGCCGAGGCCACTGCGATGATGAACTCCGCAGTCGAGGCCGCCGGTACGGCGGGTGTGGCCCCGGAAGACATCAGCACCCAGAGCTACAGCCTGTGGATCGAGAACGTCTACGACCCGCTGACATACCAGTACACGGGGGAGAAGCTCTATCACGTCTCGCACTACGAAACGGCGGACGTGCGCGATCTGGCAACGGTCGGCGACGTGCTGGCCGCGCTGGTCGACGCCGGGGTCAACAGCATCTCGAGCGTGTCTTTCCGCGTGGAGGACCAGTCGGCCCTCTTCGCTCAGGCCAGGGAGGCGGCCATGGCCGACGCCGTGAGCAGGGCCGAAGCCATCGCGGAGGGCCTGGGCGTCTCGCTGGGCGAGCCCACCTACGTCTCGGAGTACGGCGGCGGCTACACGGCCTTCGACCAGCTCGGCAGGGCGTCCGGCATAACTACGGCGAGCGCCGACATGGAGATGGGTCCCTACTTCTCGCCGGGCTCGTTCTCAACCACGGCGAGCGTCACGGTGTCTTTCGAGATGGAATAGGGCGATCCGGCCCCGGCGGGGGCGCAGGCTCCCGCCGGGGCATTCTCCGATGCGATCGGGATCATTCCGCTACCCGTCGGGTAGAGGGTTTTACAGGTTTTCCACGCAGGAGGAGTTCGAATGCAGCTTTACGGTCTGGTCCTGTCGGTATTCCTCTCGCAGGGTTGAGGCGGCTCCGCCTGTGCCGGTCCGGCATGGAAGAGCGTCTGCGAAGGTGAACTGGCTTCCGTCTGGGTCGAAAACGGCGTCCTGTACGAATCCGCCGATCAGGCGGACGTCTTCTTCACCCGGATCCAGGTGAGGAACGAATCGGGCGCCGCCATCGGAGTCGATCTCGGCGACGGTGATTCCAGGATCAGGCCGATCCAGTACGCCGGCCTCGATACTCCGGAGATGAGCGTGATCGACATCATATCCCCGATCGCCCCGGTCGTTTCCGACTCCCTCGCAGAAGCCGGGGCCTCCGCCTGGGCCGCGGGAGGGCTCTTCACCCTGGAGCCCGGCGATACCATCGAGTACTACGGGGAGTTCGACGGATCGGGACCGGCAGAGGTCGATGCGCTCGACTGCCGCTGGCTGATGCTCGCCTACGGCGGATGGATCACCGTCACCGACGGCTCGACCGCCGAGGTGATCTCCCCGGAGGGTGGCTTCGTCTACATCCCGGCGAGGTTCCCCGTGACCTGGGCGGGTGTGCCGCCCGAGTGACCCGCCGCTTCTCCGGAGCCCCGGATGACTCAGCGCAGGATCACGAACCTGGCAGAGGCCGAAGAATCCCCGGAACGCACCATCGCGAGATAGACCCCGGAGGGCGTGTCCGTCCCCGGCTCCCACGAGGCAGCGGCGCCCGGACCGGTCGTGGAGGTGTACATCAGCCTGCCCGCCCCGTCGAAGACCGACAGCACGGCAGCGCCGTCCAGCCCTGCTACGACGAAGGAAACAGCCCCGGCCGAGGGTGACGGCGACGCGACCACGGAAAGCATCCCCTGCTGCGTGACGCCGCCTTCGATCCCGAGGGCGTCGCTCGACAGCTCCTTCACGCCGAATCCCCTTAGGCCGGCGAAGAGCTGGGTGTCGGACCCGCCGTAGGCGATGTCCCACACGCATCTGCCCTCTATGCCGTCGTCGAGCGCCTGCCACGAATCTCCGCCGTCGGGGCTCCACTTCACCCCCGCGGTGTTGGTCCCGGCCAGCACGTTGGCATTCCTGCTCCCCAGGACGGACCATGTAGTGCCGGTAGAGCCGGGGCACTGGCTCCAGGTCGCCCCCGCATCGAGCGACCTGAAGACGCCGAGGTCGGTGCCGCAGTAGACGGCCGTCCCGTCCCAGCAGTACGAGATGCAGGGCATGTAGCTGCCGGAGAGGCCCGAACCGGCCGTGAAGCTCGCACCGCCGTCATCGGAATAGTAGACTGCTGTCCCGAGCTGCTGGAAGCTGGCGAATACCCGCAATCCGCCACCAGGGGCCTCCCCGAGCTCGATCGACGGGTACAGCGCGCCGGGCAGCCCTGACGAAGTCAGCCAGGTGCCCCCCCCGTCCGTCGTGTATCTGACTCCGCCGCTTGCGAGACCGGCCCAGGCGCGGTCGGCGTCCGACGGATCGAACGCCACCGCCGTCACCTGCTGCCCCGTAAGGCCGGCGGAGGCCCAGGAATCCCCGAGGTCATCCGACCTGAAGACCCCCGAGGCCGTCGCGGCGTAGATCGTCGAGCCCGTGTACTGGTCGTGGGATTCGGGCCAGATGTCGTAGACTGTCCAGTTCCCCAGCCCTTCCGAGGCGAGCTCCCAGGTCGCGCCGCCGTCTCCGCTGCGCCAGAGGCCGTGAGCCTCGCCCCCGGCGAGCAGGACGCCCTCTCCCTGGAGGAATGCGACCGCATGGATGAAGCCGTTCGTCATGCCCTGCTGCGAAACCGTGTACGACCCCGAGGAGAGCCTCCTGTAGACCCCCCCGTTGTGCCCGGCGAGGTATCCCTGTGAACCCGCGCAAGCGGCCTGCCAGTAGGATGCCGTGATGCCCGCCGGGTTGAGCGTCCAGGTCGATCCGCCGTTGGTGCTCTCGTACACGCCCTGGCTGATGACCGGCGCATAGAGCGTCCCCGACGACCAGACGGCGGGGGCGTAGCTCGTCCCGGGAACCACCTGGGTCCACGAGCCTCCGTAGTTGGTGCTGAGGTAGAAACCGCCGTCGTTCGTGACGATGACGGAACCTTCAGAGCCACCAGGGGAGGTGAGGATCCCCCAGCCCGACCCCGAGGGCCCCACCGCCGCCCATGTAGCTCCTGCGTCGTAGCTGCGGTACACTGAGTTCGAAAGGCCCGACATGGCGATGAACATCGTGTCGGGATGACTGGTGCAGAAGCCGTAGCCCTTGAGGAAACCGGTGTCGAGCCCCACGCTCGCCCAGGTGGCGCCCCCGTCCGTCGAACGCCGTATCCCCTGGCCTGACGAGAGCCCGGCGACGAGGATGTCCGGATCGGTCCAGTGGACGCCCGTCAGAAGGACGTATGAAGACGACATCCCGCCGGAGACGACCCCCCAGGTCTGCCCCTGGTCGTCCGACCTGTAGAGCCCGGTCCGCGTGGAGGCGAAGAACGTGTTCGGCTGGGCCGATCCTCCGTTGCAGACGCTGTTCACCTGGATCGCCTGGAGGTCCGTCTCCTGCCAGGTCTGGCCTCCGTCGGTGCTGCGCCAGACCCCGCCCGCGTCCGGCGCCATGGAGTAGCCGCACCCGGCCACCAGCACCGAACTGCTCCCGGGCAGAGCCGCGATCGCCCTGACATTGCCGCCCCAGGGGCCGGAGCCCGTCCATGTGCCGGTTCCGGCAGCCGATGGCTCCGTGGGCGCGAACCCGAACAGCTCGTCGAGCCCGGACGGTATGGCCGAGAAGGTCTCTCCGTCGTACAGGACGCCTTCGGCATCCCGGAGTACGGCCGGGTTGTACGGGGGAGCGGATGCTGCGAGCACGACCGCCATGAGCAGAAGCATCAGGGGCCTCCGATCCATGTTGTTTCCGAACGATCACGACTGAGGGGCGGTCCGTCAACGAGACCGCGGCTCCCGGTTCTGTAACTGCTTTGGCCATCGGGGCGTCCTGTTTCGTATCATCGCATGCCGGTCACCGGAGTGGAGGATTGGGATGAAACCTCGAGCGGGTGCTTTCGTCGCCGTGTGTTCCGCGCTGCTCGCCTCCTGCGGGGGGGGCGGGGGAGACGTTCCCGGGGAAGCCGGCCCCGTGCGGCTGGCCGTCGTGGACTCGATAGGGGTCGAGCTGGGCGACTCGAACTACGTCTTCGGATCCATCATGAGCATCGAGGCAGGACCCGACGGCCTCCTGTACGTCCTCGACAGGGGGCGCGGCAGGGTGATGGTGTACGATTCCTCGGGCGCCTTCGTCAGGCAGATCGCGAGCCCGGGCTCGGGCCCCGGAGAGCTGCTGAACCCGCTTTCCATGGCGGTCCTCGGTGACGGGCGCATAACGGTCTGTGCCGCCTTCAACGGCGGGATGTACACGTACGGGCCCGACGGGACGTGGGAGGGCCTGACCGCATCCTTCACCAGCAATCCTCCCATGCTGATGGAGGGGGCGGACTCGGACGCATACGTCGCCCTCAAGCTCGACATCGACGTCGACGATTCCGGCGGCCTCACCCAGAGGGTGCGCATCGGCAGGTACGAGCAGGGAGAAGAACCCGCCGCATGCTATCACGACGCAACCTCGCCCTTCGATCCCACGGACCTGACCTCGCTCATGCGGGAATCCTACCTCGGGTATGTCTACGGCGCATCCGCGGACGGAACGGTGGCCGTCGCCAGAAGGGCGAGTGAGGAGTACAGGGTGGATCTCTTCGCGAGCGATGGCGCCCCCCTGGCGGTGCTCGAGGGGGTGCCGGAGCAGGTCCCCAAGACCGAGGACGAGATCGCCGACGAGAAGGCTTTCATCGAATCCCTCCTGAGCAGCATGGGGGTCAGCGGGGTCATCATCGAGTACGAACCGGACCCCTTCCGGGAGCAGGTTGTCGGGGTCGGCTTCGACGGATCCGGGAGGGTCTGGGTCCAGCGCGGCACCAGTGACACTCCCTCGTTCGACGTCTGGAGCCGGGCAGGAGAACTCCTCTTCGCCGCCGAGGTCGACTCGCCCGGATCGGACCTCCTGGTCTGGGAGGCCGAGTTCGGCCCGGAGACCATGTACGCCTATTCGATGGATCCCGAATCCTATCAGAAGGTCTACGTGATCCCCCTGCCCGACTAGCATGGGGGCGGGCGGATAGGACAGAATGACCGGGTAGTGCCCTGCGGGCATGCAGACTCGGCGGGTGGTTCGCCGGGCGCATCCCCTGTCGGAGGGTGGATCATGGAGAAGCGGCAGATCTGGATGAGGGTGCTCGCGATATCCGGGCTCGTGCTGATGGCCCTGGGGGTGCTCGATCCGCTCGAGGGCTCCATCGTCATACTTGGTGGAGCAGGCCTGGCCTTCGTCGGCGCCCACATCGGCGGAAGCCGGCACAAGCCGCTCCTCCTGCGAGCCCTTGTGCTCATCCTGGTCGGCGTCGCCATCATGTTCGGCTTCACCGCCATGGGAGGCCTCGGCGGCGAAACCGGGCGATCGATGTGGTGGGCGCTGGCCCTGCTGCCCTATCCCGCCGGCTGGATCATGGGGATCGTCGGCTCGGTGATGCGGCTCGTCGAGATCAGGAACCCGTCTCCCGCCTGAGCGTCGCTTCATCCCCCCCGGTGCCCGCCTGTGAAGACCACACTGCGGAGGCCCTCCGGCATGCGGGCTGTCGGATGCCGTTCCCACCCGGGTGTTGCGGATGCATGCCGGTCGATCTAGAATAGAGAGGGTTGCATTTGATCCGCTCACTCTGATCACGGAGGTTCAGCATGGCTACCTCCCTGACGTGTCGTATGGTCTGCGCCGCGAGAGCCGTTCCTCTCCTTCTCCTCCTGGCCTTCCCGGCCGACTGCGATCCCATCTGGTCCTGGCAGCACCCGTACCCAACAGGTATGTCGATCGAATCCATCGACTTCACCAGCGCTCTCGAAGGCTGGATAGCCACCGGCTGGGGCACGACCTTCTGGAGAGGCGAGGTCTTCCACACCTCTGACGGCGGAGCCACGTGGCAGGAGCAGCTGGTCTCCGACTACTCGATCCTCTCGATTGACTTCATCGACTCCGCCGAGGGATGGCTCTGCTCCTTCGACGGGAACCACGGAATGGTCTTCCACTCCATCGACGGCGGCATCACCTGGTCCGAGCAGGTCGGTGCCCGGTCCGAAGAGGCCCTCGTCGGGCTCGACTTCACCGACGGCGACTATGGACAGGTCGTCGGCTACGACGGATGGATCGCCCGCACCATGGATGGCGGTGCGACGTGGAGCCCTCAGGGGAGCGGCACGGATGAACTGCTCTATGACATCGACTTCCCTGACTACATGAACGGCTGGGCCGTGGGGACGATGAGCGGCGGGATGCTCCACACATCGACTGCAGGCGCATTCTGGGAGATCGAGCCTGCAGGCATGTCTCCCGACATTTACGGAGTGGACTTCGTGGACGCCTCGCACGGGTGGGCCGCGGGCGAGAACGGGATCGCCGCAAGGATCGGCAGCGCGCCATGGACCCTCCAGACCTCCGGCAACTTCTCGGACATCGACTTCTGCGACCAGTACAATGGTGCGGCCACGAGCGGCTATTACGAGACGCCTTCCGTTGCGGTCACGGGAAACGGAGGCGGCTCCTGGAGCATGGAGAACCTCACGGCATACCTGCCTTACTCGTTCTCCGACTTCATGACCTGCGTTTCCGTGCCAGCTCCGGGAACGGTATATGCCGCAAGCGGTATGGGGATGGTTCTGAAGCGAGAGGGCAGCCTCTGGACCCTGGTCTCGGACTGCCTGGCTCTGACGGACCTCAATTCGGTCTGCTGCACCGACGACGACCACGCATGGGCCTGCGGCGACTCAGGGGTGGTGCTGCGCACCTCGAACGGAGGGGAGACCTGGGCCCTGGCGCAGGTGCCCTCGACGTCGGTCCAGCTCAGTGACATCTCATTCCCGACCTCCACCCTCGGCTTCGCCTGCGGCAACTCGCCCGCATATCCGTATGCCGGCGCCGTGTACCGCACCACGGACGGGGGTGCCACCTGGGCCGACTGCACACCGTCACTCTCTCCGGCCGTCAGGATGCTGAGATCGATCGACTTCGCCGACGGCATGCGGGGCGTCGCCGTCGGGAACCAGGGCGAGATTATCCGCACCATCGACGGCGGCAATTCCTGGGTGAGGCTCTCTGAAACCTCGAACAACCTCAACTGCGTCAGGTTCGCCGACTCGGAGACGGGATACGCGGCCGGCAACTCCGGGACGATCCTTCGTTTCGACTTCACCGGCGACTCGTGGAGCACCCAGTTCAGCGCAACGAACGGCAACCTCAACACCCTGTTCGCCCTGAACCCCGACACCGCCTGGGCGGCCGGCTGGAACGGAACGGTAGTGCGCACCTGGAACAGCGGAGACAACTGGAACAAGATAGCCGAGACGGGCACCGACTATTACGACATCTGGTTCTTCGACGCCATGACCGGATTCCTCCGTGGCCAGGGCATATCCTCCACCGTGAACGGCGGGCAGACGATGTCCCCCTTCTCCGGCTGGCGCGACAATCTCATATCCCGGTTCTGCTTCACCTCTGCCGACTACGGATGGGGAGTGGGCAGCGGCGGCTGGATACTCAGGCTCGCCGAGGAAGGGACGGCAGTCGAGGAACCCCAGAGCCCCTCCCCGTCGATCCCCTCCGGCGAACTGCTGTGCACGCCCAATCCCTTCCGCGGATCCGCCGTCGTAGCATTCACGGTCGCGGACCAGGCCGCCCCCGTGACGCTGTCCCTGTACGACGTCTCGGGCAGGCTCGTCGCCCGGCTGCTCGACGGGGACGTCACCGGAGCCGGCCTGCAGTCCGTCGCGATCGACGGCTCGACGCTGCCTGCCGGGCTGTATGCCCTGCGGCTGGAGCAGGAGGGCTTCACTGCGACGGGAACCTGCATCAGGCTGCCTTGAGACGGTGCAGGCCCCCGGCGCCGGAACCGTAGGACGGTCTCTCGAGTCGGCGGTCTCAACGGCGGTCCTGTGCCTGGCGGGATTCGCTGTCCCGCTGGTGTTCCTCCGCCAGAGCACCGAATCGACGCTTCCGAAACTGATCGTACTCGTGCTGTGCGCCGGACTGCTCTGCATGGCGATGGGTACAGCCGCGATCCGCGGGAAGCTGGCCCTCCCTTCCGCCTCGCAGCCTCTCCTCGCCTCACTGGTGGGGGTGTCCGCCCTCACCGCCGTCCGCACGGCTCTTGAGCCCCCTTCCACCACGGGGATCGAGCGCATCCTGACACTGGCCTCCGGCATCGCGATCTTCGCCTCTGTCCAGTGGCTCCTGCCGGGTTGCGAACGGAGGAGGAACCTCCTGTTCGCCGCCGTCCTGGCAGGCGGATATGCCGCGATGCTGTCGCCCTTCCTCCGCGATCCCGTCTTCTGGGGGGGCCTCCCGCCGGACGGGACCGCCAGGTTCCCCGGGACACTGTGCAACGCCAACCTCCTCGGGAGCTATGCCGGGGCGCTTGCCGTCCCCGGTCTCCTGTTCCTGAACTCAAGGAGATGGCCGCTGCCGGTCCGGCTCGCCGCCATGGCCGCTCACGCGGCAGCGATCACGGCCGCGATGGCCCGGAGCGGCACCAGGGCCAGCTTCGTCGCTCTCGCCGCCACCGGCGCCCTGACCGCAGCGATCATCCTTTGCCGACGGAAGCAGGGAATGGCTGCTCCTGCAGTCCTCCTGGCGGGCATGCTCGCCGCACTCCCGCTCATGTCGGCCCGCCTCCTGGACCCGGACATCGCTGGTTCCACCGGTGCAAGGCTGGTCATCTGGAAGGGCGCGGCAGCCATGTTCCTGGACAGGCCCCTGCTGGGCTGGGGGAGCGGGGCCCTCAACAGGACTCTCCCCCTGTACCGCCCTTCCGACTTCGCGCTCCGCGGCGCCACCTCGAACACGGCCCACGCCCACGGAGAGCCCCTGGAGATAGCCGTGGAAACGGGACTGGCGGGACTCCTGGCGTGGAGTCTCGCCGTCCTCCTGTGGCTGAAAGCCTTCCTCCGGCAGGAGGAGCGCGGTCCCGTAGCTGTCGGAGCTGCGGCAGGCGCTGTCTTCCTGGCACTGGAGAGCGTTGTCTCGATCGCTCTCCGGTGGCCGGCCTCGCCCTTCCTCCTGGCTTTCCTCTCCTCGGCGGCCCTTTCCGGTTCCGGCAGCGCGAGACGGATCCGGGGAGCATCCGCCGGCGTTCCGATCATGGCGGCCGGGGCTGCCCTCCTCTGGCCCGGGCTGGTCACTGCATACAGGATCACCGAGGCCTCGAGGCACCTCTTCGAGGCCAGGACGGTCTTCCTCGGAGAGGCCGAGGCGCTCGTCGCGTCCGGATCCGGACAGCCCGGGTTCACGCGGAGAGGCGAGGATCTGTGCGGCCAGGCGCTGGCGGAATGCCGGATGGCGATCGAACGGACATCATGGGAGCCGGCAGCGTGGTACACCTCCGGCAACGCCCATCTTGCGCGGGCGGTCTTCACTTCCATGGAGGGGACCGCCGGAGCTCGCGAGAGAGCCGCATGCGAAGTGGACTCGGCGCTTGCGGACTACGACACACTGGCCGGACTGGCGGCGGACTTCTCCGATGCGAGGCTCAACAGACTCCAGGCACTGGCCTGCCTGGGCAGGTTCGACGAGGCCTGCGAGGAGGCCGCGTGGCTCGAGGTCACCAGGAGGGACCTGACCGGCATCTGCTGGGAGTTCATCCACTGGACGGCTCCGCTGTGCAGCACCCACGGGGCCTGGATCGGAGAGGCCCGGGTGTGGCTGGACGCCACCTCGCCCGTTGAGTGCGGCTGCCGCCGGCAGACGGCGGAGAAGACCGCCAGGATCTCCGAAGGGCTGCAGTGCGCCACTGCCCTGGCGCGTTCGAGATCCGGCTCCGAGGCCGACTCCCTCTCCGCAGACCTCCTGAGGTATGCGGCCGCCGTGGGCAGTCCCCTGCTGCCGGAAATGCCCGGCGCTCTCGAGGCGGAAGCCGGCCTGGTCGAAGAGGGCCTCGAGATCGTGGCACGACTCGAGGAGGGTGACACCACTGGTCTCTTCGGCATCTGCTCGACGGTCATGGATACATCCGCGGCCTACTGCACCTTCCACAGGTACGCCCTCATCACCATGGCCGCCGAGAGGGGCGATACGACCTGCATGGAGAGCGCATCCTCGTACCGGGAGCTGATACGCGACTTCGGCCTGGGACACCTGGGGCACATCCCGGGAAGAGGCGACCACCTCGTCTCGGCGGTGGGGCTGGCCCTCGCAGGGGGGATCGGCGCAGAAGACCTCGACCTCCTCGAGTCCTCCTTCGAGGATGCCCTGTACTTCGACTCCTACGCGGCCGCCGTGCTGGACAGGCTCGATGCCTCGTTCAGATGGCCGGCGGACGCATCCGAGATCGAAGCCCTGTACTGGACACTCCAGTCGATCGGCGGTCCGATGGCTTCGCTGGGGACGGGCTCCGCACCCGTCCCCGGGGGATGCGTCGACCGGATGACCTCCATGGTCGAGGAAGCGTATGCCGCGTCACCTTCGACTGGCCTGGCCTCGTTCAGGGTGAGGCTCTACGCAAGGCTGATCTGCATCCTGTCGATGAACGGCGAAGTCGCCCCCCTGGCGGATCTCCGCGAGTCGCGCGACCGTGCGATGTCCGATCTCGAGGGATTGCTGGGGGTCGGGGATGCACGGATGGAGATCCAGTCTAGGCAGGCCTCGGAGGCCGCGATGATCCTCCGGATCACCGGCAGGCCGATCACGGCGTCGGAACTGGACCGCTCCTGCTACGACCCGCCAGGCGGAGAGTAACTCAGCCGTACATCCGCGTCCGGTTATGATCCCGCGGTCCGCCGGATTCGCACAACTTTCCACGATGCACGCGGATGAGTCCCGACCCGGGTCGGTGCCGGCAGATCCCTGGGTGCGGGCTGCATCCAGCCCGGGGGACGGGGGAACGGCGTCAGGGCAGGGGGGGTGGCTGGGGAGCAGGGATTCGAACCCCGGTAGGCAGATCCAGAGTCTGCTGTCCTACCATTGGACGACTCCCCAGCGTCACGACGCCGGAAGATACGGGCGGGCCCGCGCGGGTGTCAACGATCCGGCGGCGGAAGTCGTCGCGGGCAGGCGCCCCCGGGAGATGCAGCCCGCCGGGTGCCGGGCCGCTGATGTAGTCGATCGGCCGGAAACTACGAACAGGAGCAGTCACCTGTCGGACGTCGCACGGTCCGCGGGTCCTGCCAGTGATGGCCCGGTGCTCAGTCCGCCACGACCAGCTTCAGCGAGTACCCGGCGGAGATGCCCGTCGATACGAGATAGACGCCCGGGGGAAGCCCCTCGGTGTCCAGGGTGAAGAGCCCCTCGCCCGATGGCGTGAACTCCGCTTCCACAAGCCTTCCCGCCGCGTCGAACAGCGCGGGGGAGCCCGCACCCGGCCATGACACGACGACCTGGCCCGAAACCGGGTTGGGCCATGCCATGGGCGTCACCGAAGGCTGCCCCTCCCCGCCGATCCCCCCCGGAGTATGGTTCGGGAACAGGTCGCCCCACTCGATCCACTGTGGAGACTGCCCGTAGGAGGGCGATCCCGGGGCGGTGAAGGCCAGGCCTATCCTTCGGTCGGCCGGGATGAAGATCATCGTCTGCACCGTTCCGCCCGCACCCGGCACGGGTGCGAAGCCGACAGCCGCCATGAGCCCCCACAGCCTGTCAAGCGTCATGGACGGGTCGGCCCCGATGGAGTCGGATAGAAGGGCATACCTGTCGCACGCCACGGGCGGATACAGGACCCTGTGGTGGTTGGTCAGGCACAGGTGCTGCCGCGGCATCTCCGCGTCGTCCCAGGAGTGCCGCACGGCCGATCCCGCGAGGTTGTTGATCTCGACCACCTCCACAGGCTCCTCCGGCGCGAGGGCTTCGGGAGAGAGAAGGTGGATGCAGTACGAGCAGCTCCTGTTCCAGTTCGTAAGGGCCGCCTCGACATCCAGGATGTCGTGTTTCCCGCTGTTGTCGAAGTCCGGGGCGGAGAGGCCCAGCGCCTGGGCGGCGCAGATCGGGACGAACTCAGGCTCCCACTTCTCGATGCCGTAGTAGTTGCCCATGTCGAGGGCGGCGCAGACCCCGTACTCGTTCATCCCCGACAGGCAGCCCATGAAGCCCGCCATGCCCACCGAGATCCAGTCGTTCCCGACCTCGGGATCGAGCGTGAAGAGGACCTGGTGGTCGAGCAGCACGGAGCCTGTGTCGATGAAGTAGTCGAGGTTGCGCGACATCGCGGGATCCCCCCCGAGGACGGGATCGGCCGCTGTCGCGTCGCCCCAGGCGCTCGTGCTGCTGCAGGAGACGAACCTGTTCGCCATCAGGTCGCTCAGATCTGGCGCCGAAGCGGCGACGTAGACGTCCAGAGTGTCCAGGTCCCGCCCGAAGACGGACGAGTACAGGCCGCATGTATCCGCCATGCCGGCGAGCATGCCGGAAGCCATCTTCCTGAATTCGAGCGGGAGCTGGAAGTGCTCCCCGACGAAGCGGCGTGCCGTCTCGACGCCGCCCGTCCCGCCCGCCAGCTCGACGAGGTAGACTTCGTAGAGGTCCATGATCTCCGGCCCCAGCAGATATCCCTCGGCGTATCCCATGTCGCCCCAGGAGCCCCAGAGATTGACCACCCTCACAGGACCCGCGTACTCGATCGAACCGTTCGGCTGCCCCAGCACGGCCGCGAAGACCAGGGCGGCCGCGGCGGTCACAGTTCCAGCTCCATGTCGGTCAGCCTCATCTCGAACACCCCTCCTGCCGTGACCCCGGCCGGCGCCGAGGCGAAGCGCACCCCTCCCGTCGGGAGCCTCCGCGAGAGATGGACCATGTACGAGCCCTCCCCCACTTCGATGGAGCAGGGCAGCGACGGATCGAGTTCGACCCAGTCGAGGGGGACGTAGCGGCCGGGGCAGGGGATGGAGACTGCGAGGAGGAGGCTGTCCGAAGGCCCCTCGACGGGGGAGAAGGCTATCGTCCCGGTCGGGACGAGTTCGGATGTCACGTATTCGTCGCCGGCCACGGCGAGCGAGAGGCCGCCGAAACCCGTCGGCAGGCTGTCGGACGGCAGAGGAACGGGGATCCATCCTGCCCCGTCCCAGTATTCGAGCCATCCGCCCTCGCGGCCCGCCGTGCCCTGGAACCAGCCCAGCACGGCGCGCACGGGGATGCCCAGCGATCTGAGGCTCGAGCCCAGAAGCACGCGCAGCTCCACGGGCGTTCCGCCCCCCGAGGCGAGTACGTCCCTGGGGCCCGCTACGCCCCCCATGATGTCGGGCTGGCGCACCCTCATGGTGCCTACGCTCCAGCGTACGCGCTCGACCACGGCCGCCAGGGTCGTGTCGGAGTCGGCGAGCCTGGCGTTCCAGTGGGTCATCAGGGGAGTGCGGTAGGCCGTCACGGGCTCGTCGTCGAACCTGTACTGCAGCAGGAAATCCATGAACAGGCTGTCGGGCATCGAGTCTACCCAGGAGTCGCGGGAGTCGAGAGCGCCGATGACGTGGTCCATCAGCGCCTCCGAGTTCATCTCGAGCCTGTCGAGCCTCGGGATGGTCGAGAAGAGCTCCTCCATGCAGGAGAGCATATCTCCGCGCCCGGAAGAGAGCGCCTCCGACCAGAATGCGGCGTTCCCCGGCGTCTCGGCAAGGAGGCTGTCGCGCGCCTCGGGGGTCAGGACGGACAGGACTGCTGCGAGGAGTATCACTGTTCCGCCTCCTGGTTCAGAAGGGCCAGCCCCGGCAGGGGCGAGCCCAACTCCGGGGTGACCGTCACCGAGTCCCCCTCCGTAACCTCCACCACCGCTGACACGATCGGCCATCCCCATGTCAGCATGTAGGATCCCGGCCCGAGGTCGATCCGGTCGATGCCCCGGCCGAGGCGCACCAGCGGCCGCAGGGCGCCCCAGTTGACGATGGAGACGTACACCGGCCCCCCGAAGGAGCCGCTTATCCCCAGGCTGCCAGTGGGCGCGTAGTCGGACGTGACGTTGACCAGGCATCCGTGCCCGCGCTGTATGATGGCTCCGGGCACCGAATCCTGGGTCACCGCCACCACTAGGGCGGCCCTGGAGGCATTGGCCTCGAACCAGGTCGGCTGCGTGAGGGAGTCCACCGCCGAGCCCGACTCCGTCGAGATCCAGCCCGCGGGCGTCCAGACCTCGGTCCAGGCGTGGTTGTTGTCGCACACCGTCCACCAGGGCGTATAGACCTGGCGGCAGGGGATGCACACCGCCCTGAGGGCGTCCATCTGCAGGATCGTGAGCTCCTCGCATCGCCCTGCGCCGCTCGAGAGCGTGACCAGGGGCGACTGGTCACGCCTCTGCGTCTGCAGGAAGACTGTCTTCTCGTCGCACCAGGCCATCACGCGCACCGCGGCCTCTGCAATGCCTCCGGCATCGGCCACGACCGGCGCGAGCGAGTCGAAGAAGGCGGGGCGCCACGCCGTGAGAGGCTCCTGGCTCACTCGCACCGGCAGCACGTACCTCAGGAATATCGAGTCGGGGATCAGACCGCCCCACGGCATGCTGTCGCGCGCCATGAGGGCCATGCCGACGTTGTCCGCCATGATGCCTGAATAGGCCGGCACGAGGTCGCAGGCCGGAGAGTCGTCCGCGAGGCCTGCCGCGGCCTCCCCGGGCGTCACGGTACCGGACAGGATCAGGAACAGGATGGACATCATGGCCATCGACCGCTCCTCCTTCCTATACTATTGCCACCATGAAGAAGTTCGTCATCGCCTGGGCGGTAGCGTCGGCCAGCCTGTACCTGGTGTCGCTCCTGCTCGGCCCCGACATGGAGTTCGAGGGAATCCTGCCCGTGGTATGGACGGCCCTTCTGCTGGGCCTCCTGAATGCCATAGTCGCGCCCGTCGTGAAACTGCTGACGTGCCCGGTGTACCTGCTGACGCTCGGCCTGTTCAGGTTCGTGGTGAGCGCGGCCTTCCTGCTCATCGCGCGGTCGGTGGTGCACGGGTTCTGGATATCCGGGTTCTGGTGGGCCCTCCTGGCCTCGGTTCTCATATCCCTGGCCACCACCCTCATCGGGTCCATCATCAAGTCGGAGGACGACTGAGTATGCCGACGGGGGTGCCCTCGCACCCCTGACCCAGAGGATTGTCCGAGAGGGCCTCCACGAGCAGGGCCCTGTCCATGTCCGCCGGCCAGCATCCCAGCACGTCCCCCCCGAGATCGTTGATGTCGACCACTGCGGCCCGGCACGCGAATGCCCTGCCGAGCCTCTCGGCCACGCGGTCCGGCTCCAGCGGCGCCAGGCTGACGGCCCTGTCGAAAG
>JAKLEF010000030.1 GCA_022703195.1 Candidatus Fermentibacterota bacterium
CGAGGCCGTGCTAGTCCCCGGCGATCCGGGCGGCGCAGCCGCCTCGCCGTCCGTCATGGACGCCTGGCAGACCGGGATCGCGTGGATACGCCCGGAGGACCTCGGGGGCTTCCGGATCTACCCCTCGGTGCTGGCCTCGATCCTGCCCGCGGTCGCCGCCGGGACCTACGGGGGGCCCGTCTACCTGGGCGACGTCAACTGACCCGTCAGCGGGAGACCATCAGGAGCTTCATCAGGTCCGGGGCGCAGTAGAGCGCCCTCTGGCCGTCGCCCGACACGGCGATGTCCGACGGCTGGCCGTAGCTCCCGGTCTGGGCCTGGATCTCTCCCTGCATGTCCACCACCACGATGCCGTGCCCGGTGCACCCGGCGAAGATGTACTGCGCATCGGGAGTGACGGCGATGCATTCCGGCGTCCCGGGGAGGCCGACAGTGTAGTCGTGCAGGCCGGTGGACTGGTCGAGGTGCCAGACCTCCGGCAGGCCCGTCGGGGCCGCGAACGCTCCGCCCGCGGGGGATGCGCACATGTCGGCCACGGGGCATCCGACGTACGCCTCCGCGAGCGTCCCGAACCCGGAGGGGTCGAGCGCCTTGATCGTGCTGTCGGCGGCATCTGCCACGAAGATCATCGACCCGTCTGAGGTGATGGCGGCTGCCGAGGGCTGCCCCACTCCGGTGGGATCGTTGGAGATCTGGGACCACTGCGTGCCCACCGTCGACACCGTCGAGACCGAGCCGTCGGCGCAAACCGCGTAGATGACCGTGCCGTACGGCTTGGTGAGAAGGAACGAGGCAGGGGCGTCGAGCAGGATCGGATCGTGCTCGGCGTAGGTCTCGTCGCTGACGTAGAAGAACTGGAGGCCCGAGGCCGCGGCCGCGAATCCCCCCTCCGACGATGCGGTGCAGCACGAGAGCGGCGCGCCGAGTTCCACCTTGGCGAGGACGTAGCCCTGGCCGTGATCGAGGAAGTACAGGTCGCTCCCGGCGCAGGCCAGCCCGTCGCCTCCGTCGCTCATGAACGCGCAGACCGTGGGGGTGTTCCCGCAGTCGACGTCCTGCAGGTAGAAGAAGGGGAAGTCGACGGTGAAGCTCGGCCCGGTGGTGCCGCACCCCTGGGCCAGCAGTACCGTGAGCGCCGCGAGAGAGAACAGGATACGCCTCATGCTCCACCTTCCAGCAGGCCGCGCATCATCCTCGCGCTGTCGACCGCCTGCGCCCCGTGGCAGTTGTTGAAGAATATGAACACCTTCCCCGCCCTGCCCGACAGATCCGAAAGACCCGGCAGCCAGGACCTGAGCTCCTCCTCGCTGTATCCGTAGTCATAGCGAAGGGTTCCGCCGCCCCACCAGTCCCTGGCGTTCCTGCCGTGGAAGCGCACGTACCCGAAGGGGGAGCCGCCCACTGGCACCCGCGGCGGCAGCCCGGGGAGGGCCGGCAGATCGACCGAGACGGGGGCGGCCCCGGACGAGGCCGCGGCCTCGATGCCGGCCAGCCCGTCCGCGTACCACGAGTCGTGCCTGAACTCCACGGCCAGGGGGACGGGAGCGCACCTCCCGACGATCTCCCCCACGCGGGCCAGCGATGATTCCGAACACCTGAACGCGAACGGGAACTGGGCTAGGAGGCATTCCAGCCTGCCCGCCTCCCTGAAGGGCTCGAGCATCTCCGAAAATGCCCTCCACTGGGCATCCCCGGCGTCCATGGCGTGGGTCATGCCGGAATGGAGCTTCACCGCGAACCCGAAGCCCTCAGGGGTCCTCGCCACCATCCCGGCCGAGGAGGACGGGGCCATGATCCGGTAGTGCGTGCTGTTGATCTCCACGACGTCGAACTCGCGGGCGTAGAAGGGGAGCATCCCCGACCCGCTCGTCCCGGGGGGATAGAACGCTCCCCTCCAGTCGTCGAAGCTGTAGCCCGAGGTGCCGAGACGGAACGGGGGGCGCACCAGGGCGCCCCCCGCACTGCCGTCCTCCCCCGCTCGGGAGAAGAGGTCCGGATCAGAGGTCCGTCTTGATCCCAGCCCAGGTCTGCGATTCTAGCGAGACCACCGAGATGCTGTTGACGGCGCCCGGCGTGCCGTGGGACTCGTCGTGCCCGGACCAGTTGGCGTCGGGGATGCCGCTGGCCTCGTCGATGCTGCTGTCCCAGTTGCCGGGATCGGTGCTGGGGTCGGCCGGGTCGAGGCGCTCGAGGGAGGCCCCGTCGCCGTCGCAGTCGGCATACGTGTTGTCGTCGCCGTAGTCGGAGCCCCATGCGGTGGTGTCGTCGTACATCAGCGAGTCGACGACGGCCGAGGATGCGTCGAGCAGGAGCACCTCGTCCTCGGTGTTGCTCAGGCCAGAGCCCCAGCTGCCCGTCCAGTCGATCAGGGGGACGGAGCCGCCGTAGTGGCCGACGAAGGAGGCCGCGTCGCGCGCGAGCACCCTGTAGCCTCCGGCGGGGATGCTCGTGCCGGCGGGGAATATCGCGCCCGACCCGGTGTCGAGGTCGGTCATCGTCCAGCCGGAGATGTCCACGGAGGACGATCCGTTGTTGTGGATCTCCACCCATTCGAAGGCCGTGTCGTCACCCAGGGCGGTCGAGGGGTTGAACATGATCTCGTTGATGATCACGTCCGCCGCCGCGGCGCCGGAAAACACGGCCGCCAGGGCGGACGCGAGGACAAGACCCTTACCGCTCATCTCTCCACTCCATTCCGGCCCGCCGCACGCTCAGTGGCGTATCGCGGACAGGGCCCTGCAATTGACGACGGCCCTCTCGCCGTACTTCCGCCTGACCATGTCGGCCGCCCTGTTGAGCCCGTCCGAGCCCCCGTCGAACAGGTCGAGCTGGAGGCACGTGACGGGCGAGAGGTCGCCGAGGGCTATGCCCAGGAGCCTCACCGGCCCCTTCACGGCCTCCGCGGCCAGTTCCCTTGCCAGGTGGAATATAGTCTGGTCCTGGTCGGTGGGGCTCCCCAGCCCCCTGGCCCTGGAGTGGTGCGACAGGTCGGGCAGCCTGTACTTCAGAGTGACGGTTCTTCCGGCGTAGCCCTCGTCCCTGGCCCTGCGCCCGACCTTCTGCGCCAGCAGGGCGAGCACTGGAAGGTACTCGGACGGGTTGCGCACGTCGCGGACGAACGTGTGCTCGTGGCTGACGGACTTCGGGGGCTCCTCCTCGTAGAAGGGGCGTATCTCCCTGGTGTCGACCCCGCGGGAGAGGAAGTAGAGAGCCTCCCCCGCGACGCCGAGCATGATCCTGAGCATGGGCAGGTGGAGCCCCCTGAGGTTCCCGATGGTGGCGATGCCGTATCCGTGCAGGATTGCGGCCGTGCCGGGCCCCACCCCCCATATGCTCTCCACGTCGAAACCCGTGATGTCGTCCGGATCGAGGAACCTTATGCCCCTCGGCTTGGCCTTCTTCGAGGCCATCTTGGCGAGGAGCTTGTTGGGCCCTATCCCGACGCTGGCCCAGAGGCCGGTCCTGTCGAGTATCCGGTGCTGCAGCTCGATCGCGAGGGCGGCCGGGTCGTAGGGCAGGCCGGACGCATCGAGGAAGGCCTCGTCGATGCTCACCGGCTCGACCCTGTGGGTGACCTCGAGGAGGATCGCCAGGATGCGCTTCGTGTAGGAGGAGTACTTGTGGTGGTCGCCCTCGACCACCGCGGCGCCGGGGGCGAGGCGGAGGGCCTGCAGCATGGGCATGCCCGACCGTATCCCCAGGGCCTTGGCCTCGTAGCTGCACGATGAGACGACGCTGCGGAACGCCGGGCTACCGCCGACTATGACGGGCCTGCCCTGCAGCTCGGGCCTGCCCAGCGTCTCGACCGAGGCGAAATACGCGTCCATGTCGACATGCAGGATGGTCCTGCCCGGCGGGTTTCCAGGCGTGATGGCGCTCACGTGGCGCCGTACCCGTAGTCGAGGCGCCAGCTCATGCTCGACGTGTCGAGGTGGATCTCGTAGGCGTCGCCGGACATGGTGTTCACCATGTAGTGGAGGTTCCTGTAGACGCCGTCGCGGCTCTCCCACGAGGAGGACACCCGCGCCACCCTGTAGACCCGCCCGTTCCAGCGGAAGCGGCAGGGCAGCACGCAGCCGCTGCGGAACCAGCAGATCACCTCGACGTTCTCGAGTATCTCCTCCGTCACTCCCGGAACACCTCCGGGCCGATGATACAAACATCTGTTTGCATGTCAAGCCCGCGAGGTGCCTCGAGAACGCTTTTAACTCCTTTAACTTTCTCCGGCCCGTGCGGAGTCCTGTCAAGCCATACTTCGTTCTTCTGCTACGACATGACGAGGCCGATCGGGGTGCCCGGCTTCATCCCTGCAGGCGAAAGTCGATGGAGAAAGTTAAAGGAGTTAAAAGCGTTCTGGAGGGTGGCGTTCCGGAGGGTGGGCGCGGAGGGGGCGGGGCGTCAGTCTCCGCGGCGGGGCGTCAGTCTCCGCGGCGGAGCGCCCTCCTCAGGCGCCAGAGGTCGCGCAGCGCGCGGCGCACCCTCTTCCGGAGCGGGAACGGAGTAGCCCTGATCTCGCGGAGGCGGATCGGTATCTCCCTCACCGCGAGGCCGGCCCTCTGAGCCCTGACCACGAGCTCCGTGGGGAATATGTCGAGCTCCATGCCGCATGCCGGCAGTATCGTGCGGATGCTCTCGAGGCGCATCACCTTGGGGCCGTGGGTGTCGGTCCCCCTGTAGCCCAGCATCAGCCTGAGGCACACGGTGAGCGCGAGCGTCGCCGCCTTCCTGACGAGCGGCCTCCTGTCGTTGCGCCCCGCCAGGACCTTGGAGCCCTGGACTATGTCCACGGGGCCGGTCTCGAGAGCCTCCAGCCCGCGCTGCCAGAAATCCCCGTCCAGGACGTCGAGGTCGTCCGTGATGACTATCGCGCCCGACGCCCCGGTCAGCCCCCTCCGCATCGCGAGCCCGTAGTTGGGCTCGGACAGCCGGATGGCCCTCAGGCAGGGGAAGCGTGCCGCCAGGCCGTCCAGCAGCTCCGGAGTCCTGTCCGTCGATCCGTTCTCGACCACCGTGACGAAGGCGCCTTCGGGCAGGTCCGAGAGCACGGGCACGAGCTGGGCCTCCAGGATCCCCTCCTCGTTGAACACGGGGATGATCAGTTCGAGTGTCGTGCCGCGGGGGATCGTCAGCATGGGACCGCCTCCAATTCAATGCACCTCTTCCGGTTTCCTGCGGATCACGACCCGGGCCGCCAGGATGCTCAGTTCGTACAGGACGTAGAGCGGCGCGGCCAGCAGCACCTGCGTCAGCGGGTCGTTGGGCGGGAGGATCGCTCCGAGCACCAGGAGGCCCACAAGGACGTGCCGCCTGTACCTCCCCAGCGTCTTCGGCTCCACGATCCCGAGCCAGGCCAGGAGCAGCACGACCATCGGCAGCTCGAAGCAGACCCCGAAGACCAGCACGAACTGGACCAGGAAGGACATGAAGTTCGACAGGGTCCAGCTCCCCGTCACGATGCCCCCCTCGAAGCTCCTGAACAGCGTGAGGGTCGGCTCCAGAAGCACGAGCAGGCTGAAGGCCGCCCCGCCCAGGAACAGCACGACCGAAAGGGCGAAGCCCCAGAGCAGCACCTTCCGCTCCGACGGGTAGAGCCCCGGGGACAGGAACCTCCAGGCGTGCCAGGCCACGAACGGCGAGGCTGCGACGAGGCCTGCGGTCAGCGACAGCTTGAGGTTGGCGGTGATGGCCTCGTAGGGCGACAGGGTCTGGAGCCCGACGGGGGAGGTGGAGAGCACGAAACCCATCAGCCTGCCGCTGAAGGCGAAGGCCGCGGCCGTGCATGCCGCGACGGCGGCGGTCACGAACAGCAGCCTCCTCCGGAGCTCCTCCAGATGGTCCCAGAAGGAGCCCTCGGCTCCCCTCCTCACGCCAGCTCTTCCAGCGCCCCAGCCAGGAGTTCGCCTTCCAGGTCGCGAGGCAGGAGCGTCGGCCTGCAGTCACCCCAGCCGAACGGGAGTATCCACCGCGTGCCTTCGGGGAGGGCCTTCTTGTCGCGCCTGAGGAATCTGCCGATGCCCGTCACCCGCCTGGGGAGCCTGACAGGAAGCCCCAGGCCGCAGAGGCAGGACAGCACCTCTTCGCAGAAATCGGCGGGGGCGCCCAGGCGCCTCGCCATGGCCGCCGAGGCCAGTATGCCGAGCGCTACGGCCTCGCCGTGGTTCAGGCCGAATCCGGTGGCGCTCTCGAGAGCATGCCCCAGCGTGTGCCCGAGGTTGAGGAGTATCCTTCCGGCATGCTCCTCCGGATCGGCCTCCACGATGCGGGCCTTGAAGGACAGGCAGGCGGCGGCGGCCCTGCGGCTCCACTCCGTGCGCTCGCGCCCGGGCAGCGGCAGGCCGCCGGCTATCTCGCGCAGCTCGGGCTCCCCGCTGAGTATGGCGGCCTTCAGTATCTCGCCGCACCCGCACCTGTACTCCCTCTCCGGGAGGGTGGTCAGGATCTCGGCACAGATCCAGGCCAGTTCCGCGGGATAGAAGGTGCCTGCCTGGTTCCTGGCGCCGGCCACGTTGATCGCGGTCTTCCCGCCCAGGCAGGCGTCCACCTGCGCCAGGAGAGTGGTGGGCGCGAGCACCAGCCGCGTCCCCCGCGCCCACGTGGATGCTGCGAATGCGCCGACGTCGAGCACTATGCCGCCTCCGACCGCCAGCACCACGTCGTTCCTGGCCAGCCCGACCCTGTGCATCTCGGACCAGATCGCATGCAGCGTCCGGGGCGTCTTGAGCCTCTCTGAGGACTCCATCACGAAGGCTCCCAGCAGCCTGTCGCCCACTCCCCTGAAGATCGCCTGCGAATGCAGGCTCATCACCCGGGCGTCGGCCACGAGGAACACGCGCCTGCCCGAGCAGTCGCGGCAGAAGCCCCTGAAGTCCCGGGCGGCCACCACGCGCGTCTCCCTGCCGACGCTCCAGCCCAGCCTGAGGATCTCACGCTCCATCAGGGGCCCCAGACGAACCAGATGAACGCCGCCCCCACCGCGGTAGCGGCCAGCGTGAAGGGCAGCCCCAGAGCTGCGAACCTGCCGAAGGACACTCTGTATCCTTCCTTCCTGAGCATGGACACTGCAACTATGTTGGCCGAGGCCCCCACGGGCGAGATGTTCCCGCCGAGGCAGGCCCCGATCAGCATGCCGAACGACAGGAAGCGCCAGTCGGCGATGCCGAGGTCAGAGGCGACCGAGTGGACGACGGGCAGCATGGCGGTGACGAACGGGACGTTGTCGACGAACGCGCTGACCACGACTGCCGAGATGACGATCAGGGCGAACGCTCCGAAGGCGCTGCCGCCCGACAGACCCGCGATGAACCTGCCGATCGCGTCGACCACGCCGTACTCCTCCAGGGCGCCCACCATGAAGAAGATGCCTGCCAGCAGGATGACCGTGTCCAGGTCGAAACCCCGCACGATCTGCCTGGAGCCCCGGACCTCCTCGAGGTCCGCGGCCTTCCTCGCCCTGAAGATCCCGGGAAGCACCCCCCTGTGGCTGAGGGTATGCCAGGTCAGGGCAGCCAGCCCTCCCGCGGCGCATATCAGGCCCGACACGGGGCCGGACGGGCCCGTGAAGCCGGTCAGCGCGAGCCCCGCGACAACGAAGGCCAGTATTACCACGGGGACCCAGCTCGACACCTCCGAGGCCCCGCTCCAGGCGACCGCCCTCCTGCTCCTCCCGAAGACCCGCCAGAGCACGAATATCGAGGCGACCGCCCCGCACTGGACCGCGAAGAAGATCCCGGGCATGCCGTCCAGCACGAAGAAATCATTGAACGAGAGGCCTTCGGACGCCGCCAGTATCATGCTGGGGGGGTCCCCCACCAGGGTGGCCGTGCCCTGGAGGTTGCTGGAGATGGCTATGCCGATCAGGAGGGGGACCGGGTCGGCCTCGAGCCTGCGCGAGAGCGCGAGGGCCACCGGTGCGAGGATCATCACCGTGGCGACGTTCTCGACGAACATCGAAACAACCCCCGCCAGGACGCAGATGAGCAGCGACGCCCTCCCCAGCGTGCCGGACACCGAGACTATCCTCTCGGCCGCCCATGCGGGCGCCCTTGTCTCGATCAGCACTTCGGCTATGAGCATGATGCCGGAGAAGATGAGGAGGATGTTGACGTCGACCCGTCCCATGAGCGCGGCGAGGTCGGGAGCATCGCCGGCGATGGCGCATGCGGCCGAGGCCAGGGCCGCCGCGCACCACACCGCCGGACCCCTGAGGCGCCCGGCGGTCGAGATGTAGATGTAGGCCAGCACGAAGGCGGCCGAGAAGATCCAGGCTCCGGGCAAGCGTCAGCTCCCGGGAGTGAAGCTCGTCAGCGTGATCGTGCTGTCGGGAGTCACCTTCCTGACCAGGCCCGCGTCGGGGGCCAGCCAGAGCGTCCTCTCCACGAGAAGCGTCTCTGGGTCGAACCCTCCGGTCTGGACCCAGTCGATGGTCCTCTCCTGCTGCTGGAGGATGTAGCACTCGTCCCAGGAGCCGAGCTGCCCCAGGCCGGACACGGTCGTCTCGCGCCTCCACCTGTGGCTGATCGTGACTCCCTGCGCCGTCACGTACGTCGATGCGGAATCGACCCTGGACTGGCCCGTGCAGAGCGGGAAGTCGAGATACGTCACCCAGGCCTGGAGCACCGGCACCTCGTATCCGTTGAACACGACCCTGTGATCCTCGTAGTGGTCCAGCCGGCCATCCTCGACGGCCCAGTACGCATAGCCGGCGCCTGTCTGCAGCCTGTAGCAGGGGCGCTCACCGATGACGGTCTGGTCTACCACCGTCGTGATGAGATAGCCGCCGCCCTCGACCTCGTACTCCCACTGGTTCCCGATCGTCGTCACGGGATAGTAGTCGGCACCGAGCCTCAGATAGAGAGGATTGCTCCCGCATGAGGCCAGGAGCAGCACAAGCAGGGGTGACAGCCTCTTCATCGCAGGACCTCCCTGGAGACCCTGAAGACGAGCGCGAACGCGTCCCCGGACTCGCCTTCGGCGAGGACTCCCCTGAAGTCGAACCCTGCGGCGCCCCTGAACCCGGCGCCCATGCCGAACTCCCATCGGAACCCGGCTCGCCAGGACGGGTCCCACGACGCCGGATCGCTGCCGTTCCCCGATTCGAGCTTCGAACGCGAGTACCCGATCCCAGCTTCGAGGCCGGGGCTGAAGCTCGCCGCCCCGGGCCTGAGATGGAAGGCCGCGCTCAGTTCCGGGGTCAGCACCGTGAGGGAGGCGTCGCCGTCGTATTCGTCGCCGTACATCGACAGGGAGAGCCCCGGGCCGGCCCCGAGCCTGCCGTTGAACATCCAGCGCCCGAAGACCTGCAGATCCAGACCGTTGCCGATGTTGTCCCCCCAGCCTCCGGCGGGGAACACCGGCCCGGCCGACATGCCGGCCGTTATCTCCGCCGGTGCTGCAGCGCACAGGGCCGCGAGAAGCGCGAGCGTAAGCCTCAAGGGAACCTCCTCACACTATATGCGCGGGGCTTCGAACGCCCTTTCGGGACCCGCGACCAGGATCTCCCCGCAGAAACCCGCCGCCGCGCCCGCCGCCTCGAGGGCGAGCGGCGGCCTGTTGTTCTCCCTGCTGAGATGCGCCAGCACCACGTAGCCCAGCCCCCCGTGGGAAACCCTCGCCAGCAGCGAGGATGCGCTGGCGTTCGAGAGATGCCCCCTCGAAGAGGCGATCCTCTGCTTGAGGGGCCAGGAGTACCCGCCGTTCCAGAGCATCTCCTCGTCGTGGTTGAACTCGAGCACCAGACCCGTGCATCCCGCGAGGCTCTCCGCCACGAGGTGGCTCCAGCAGCCGAGGTCGGTCGCGATGCCGAGCCGGCCGCCCTCCCACTCGATTACATATCCACTGGGCTCCTCCGCGTCATGTGGCAGGAGGAAGCTCCTGACGGTGAAGGGGCCCTCGCAGGTCGAGGAGCCGGGGGCCAGCGGACGCACCGAGGGCGCGTCGGCCAGGCCCGGAGTCCTGCGGGCGGTTCCGGGGCTGCATACGACAGGCAGGCCGTATCTCCTCGCCGTCACCCTGGCGCCCCTGACGTGGTCCGAATGCTCGTGCGTGAGGAAGAGGGCGGAAGGCTGCATCCCCCCCGCACCCGCCTCCTCCATCCTGCGCCCGATCTCCCTGCACGAGAGCCCGGCGTCCATGAGGATGGAGTACCCGTCGTGCTCGACGAGCATGCAGTTGCCGTCCGAGCCGCTGGCCAGCATGAAGAGCCTCAAAACGGGATCCTGGCGGTCATGTGGAAAAGCCCGGGGTCGAGGGGGTGACGGGCGGGGGTCCCTCCCCCCCAGAACTCCTCGAGAGCGGCGGAGTCGGCGGGAGCAAGAGTGTTGACGCTGTAGACGCAGATGCCGCCGGCGCCGAGTGCACGCGCCGCGCGCGCGCCGACTAGGGCGGATGTCATGCTCTGGTTGTAGACGGCCACGCCGTAGACCACCTTCCCGGGCTCTTCCTGCGTGGTGGACACGGCCAGCTCACCGGCTCTGGACTGGTTCGTGGCATAGGCCATGGGGCAGACGAAGTCGACCAGCCCGCCGCCGAGCCAGCCCTGCCAGTCGCATGCGTAGTCTGTCAGGGCCGACGAGGGATCGGCCATCACGGCACAGGAGAACGTCAGCGATGGATCGGCCGACCTCACCGCGGCGCGTGCCGACCTCACGCTCTCCGTGACCTGCGCCGCCCTGTAGCCGCGCCAGGCCTCGCCCATGCCCTCGACCGCGGGCCTCGTCCTGCCGGGCGCAGGATACAGGTCGACCGGATCGACGCCCGAGGCCAGGAAGAAACCGGCCCGGGCGGCGGGTTCGAATCCGAACGAGGCGTTCGGGTACCTGATGTAGTCGAGATGGATGCCGTCCAGGTCGTACTCGGAGGCGAGCTCCGCGCAGACCGCCGCCAGGCGCGACCTCACGGCGGGGATGGCCGGCGAAAGGGTCGCCCCGACTATGTCCGCGGCCTCGCATTCCGCGCGGGAGTAGTCGGCGGACGATCTGCCGCGCAGATCGGCCAGGAACCACTCGGGATGGGCCAGGAGGACGTGCGCGGGGTCGGCCGGAGGATCGGGCGCGGACCACGACAGGAAGGCGTTCACCCAGGCATGGACCTCGAGACCTAGCGGTCCGGCCCTGAGCAGGACCCGGGCGAGGGGATCGTACCTGTCGAGCACACGGGCCTCGGGGAGGACGTCGGAGACGTACCATGCCTCCCCCCTGCCCATCACCTGCACGATGATGCCGTTCGCGCCGGACGCCGCCGCGAGCCCGACCAGGCTGTCTATCCCCGCCTCCGATTCCAGCCCGTCGGCGGACATCCAGAAGTACCGCATGTCCGCGCCGGCTCCGCCGAGCGCCAGAACCGACGCCAGGGCCAGCGCGTTCAGAGCACGCCCCCGGCGGAGCGCGGGAACTCGTCCTTCAGCGGCCTGTCGAAGAGCCCTGCAACTGCATCCTGAGGGCCTGTCGAACCGTCCAGCACCCTTCCCACGGCCTCGGTGATCGGCATCTCGACACCGGCACGGGAGGCCAGCAGGAGGAGGGCGCCGCAGGTCTCGACACCTTCGGCGAGGCCTTCGGTATAGGGCCTTCCCGTCGCGAGGCACTCCCCCATCAGCCTGTTCCGGCTCAGCGGAGAAAACAGCGTGGCTTCATAGTCGCCCAGGTGCGAGAGGCCGAAGACGCTCCGCCAGTCGCCGCCCAGAGCCGCCACGAGCCTGGCCACCTCCAGCGGGGCGCGGGCCATTAGGGCGCCCTTGAGCCCCT